>CAYXFW010000111.1:0-7841 GCA_964464305.1 uncultured Verrucomicrobiota bacterium | reverse complement strand
CCAGTTCGGCGACCTCGTGTTCTTCACCACCCCCAACGGCGGCATCATTCACTCGTGCGTCTATCTCGCCGCAAATCTCGTCTTCACCAAGAACGGCGACTCGACGCGGCAGCCATGGTCGATCATGGACCTGGAGGACGTGGTCGATCTCTATTCGTTGCTGTCTCCCGACGAGATCCAGGTCAGCCACTGGCGGGACCGGAACTTCGAGGAGTAGGCCGCGCCATCCCGCGCCACAACGCCCCTCCGGCCGATCCAAATTCCAACCTTTTCCTGCGGCGGAAGTTCGGTATGCTGGTGTGCGGCGTCTCCCGGCGGACCCCAACCATGAACGTGCGCAAGAACCGGCCGATTCTGATTGTCGACGACGAACCCGCGATCGCGGAGGCGGCGCGGCGGCATCTGGTCGCGCGGTTTCCCGGGATCGAGGTGCTCGCCTGCACGGATGCGGGCGTCGCGATGCAGGTCGTGTCGGCGACCGACATCGGGGTCCTGCTGTGCGACCTGCGCATGCCCGGCCATGCGGGGACGGAGATCCTGGCCGCGGCGCACCGGCAGAACCCCGAGGTGGTTTCGATTCTCGTGACCGGATATGCGACGAAGGAGAGCCTGCTGGCCGCCATCAACGAGGGCCACGCATGGAGGGTGATCGAGAAGCCGTGGCGGCCGGACGATCTGTGCGCACAGGTCACCGCGGCCATCGAGCATCACAACCGGCGCGCCGCCGGATCCACGCCGCCGCACGAAACCCCGCCGAAGAAGCCGAAGATCGTTGCACCGGCGAAGCCGAAGCCGATCGCCCCCCCCACGCCACGGCCCGCGGTTCCGCCTCCGGCGCCGGCGGTCAAACGGCGGGTGCACCTGGTCGTGGCGAAACCGGCCGCGCGCCCGCCAACGGCCCCGGCGCGGCCGGCCCCGGGGGTACGTCCGACGTTCGCACCGCCAGTGCGCCTTCCCCGCGTGGCCGCGCGCTACACGGACCTGCAGTTGATCAGCCAGGGCGGGCTCGGCACGGTCTACCGGGCCCGGGATTCGCTGCTGCAGATCCCTGTCGCTCTGAAGGTGATCACAGAATCGTACGCCCGGGATCCGAAGGTTCTCGGCGTGCTCGTCGCCGAGGCGCGCGACGCCGTGCAGTTGTCGCATCCGAACATCGTCCGCCTCCACACGCTCGACCAGGCCAACGGTCTCGTCTACCTCGTCATGGAATTCATCGAGGGCGCCACGCTCCGACGGGTCCTGTCGCACTCCGGGCCGCTGCAGCCCGCGGCCGTGCTGGCGGTTTCGGATGCCTGCGCCGCCGCCCTCGCCTACGCCCACAGCCGGCACGTCCACCATCTGGATCTCAAACCCGACAACCTGATGATCGACACGAAGCACTCGCTTCGAATCATCGATTTCGGCCTCGGATCCCTGGCCGCCCTGGCACGTCCGCAGGACGATATCGTCGGCACGCCCTTCTACATGAGCCCCGAGCAGGCGTGCGGCGCGGCGCCGGATCCCCGGATGGACATCTTCTCCCTGGGCGTGACGCTGCACGAGCTGATGACCGGCTCGATGCCGGACCACACCGGGGAGACCCAGCCCGCGCATGCGTCCGAGTACCGGCCCACGGCCGCGGAGGAACTGGCACCGGACGTCCGGGAGGTTCTCAACCGGAGCTTCGCGCACGAGCCGTCCGACCGTTTCGAGACGACGACGGACCTCGCCCGCGAGTTGCGCCGCGTCCTGGGATGATCCCCGCGCCGCGGGGTCACTCCATCCGCACCAGCGTGACGCGCTCGACGGTCACATCGGCGGCGCGGCTGAACGTGAACGACGCAACGAACGGAGTGTTCGCCGCCTGGACGAACTCGACGGCGGCCGGCGCGCCGTTGGCCGTCACGGGGGCGGACAGCGCACCGTTCCCCTCCACGGCGAAGACCCCGGCGATCGTTCCCGCCGTGGCGGCGGAAGGGCGGACCTCGAGTTCCGCCCGGTACCGCCCGGGCGCAAGCGGCCGCCAGGGGCCGTAGAGGATGCGCGAGGCGGGATCCCGATCGCGACTGAAGGCGACGGCGCCGCCGGGCTCCGTCCGGCCGGCGCGGAAGAGCGTCGCGGCAGGAAACGACTGCCGGCCGCCGGGCGGCAGCTCGAGAACGCCGGCGGACTGAAAGAGCATGGCGTCGATCGCGATGGAGCCACCGGTACGCTCCAAGGCCAGTGCGATGGGCGTCTCCCAAGGCGCCGAGGCCGGCGGGGCCACGCGGATCCATGTCCAGACGTCGCCCGTCGCCACGGACAGCGTGGCGGTGGACGCCACGTCGCCGGCCTTCGAATCCCAGGTCGCGGCGAGGCTGCCCTCGCCCTGGACGCGCACCCACCATGCCGATTCCGGATCGGCTCCGGGAGGAACGGCGGGCGCCGCCAACCGGTCGCCTTTCTGCGCCAGAAGGCCGAATGCGCCGCCGCTGCACGACGGGCTGGATACTTCCCACGCCCGGGAACCTCCGCGCTCACCCTCGAGCCGCCGCGCCGGAGGCCATACGCCGGCGTGGGGTTCCAGGGCCCGCGCACGCTCCGATGAGGCCGCCTCGCGCGGCAGAATCGCGAAGGCCCACACGCGCCCGTCCTGCGCCAGCGGCTTCAGGCGCGGGTGACGGCGAAGGGCCTCGAGCGTGCGGCCCGCGGGGAAGGGGCTGACCTTTTCGGGAAAGAGATCCTCGTGGAACAGGATCGATTGAATGCCCGCCGAGGCGAGGGCATCGAGGGCCGTGTCGTCGATCCGGCCCTGGTTGAGCGCCCGGAACGTCACAAAGAATCCGTCGACATAGTCGCGCCGGACCGCCGGCGAGTACCCGTTGGCCATGCGGATACGGTACAGCGACGCGTCGTGCTGGTAGACCGAACTGTAGGCGGAGTCGCCCGGCCACAGCGGCAGCGCCAGCGCGCGCGGATCGAGCCCGACCGCGCGCGCACGCTCCGCGACCGCCCCGTAGGCCCCCTGCTCCATGTCGAGCGTGCAGACGGTGGCACGGATCTGCGCCTTCATCTCCCACGCGACAGCCAGGGTCAGCAAGGCGCAGGCCAGCACCCGGACCGACCGCCGGCCCAGGGAAGCCGTCCACACCGAAAGCCCGGCCGCCAGCCCGACTGCGGCCAGAGTCGGCAGAAGGCAGAGGATCTTCGTCGGCTGCCGGATGGCCCGATAGGGAGGGAGGAGCTTGCGCGCGGCCCGCCAGAGAAGACCTTCCTGCGGCCCGTGGGATCCGACGGACAGGAGGAGGACGATCCCCGCACCCGCCAGCAGCAGGAGAAATACCAGGATTCTGCGGCGGTCCGCGGTGTCGTGCCGCTCCGCGACCAACCAGCCGAGGATCGCCAGCGCCGCCAGCGCCGGCAACGACCATCCGATGTAGACGTGTCCGTGAATCCCGCTGGCCGCCCACCGGAAGAAATCGGCGAGAACCGGCGTGTAGATCGCCACCTCCGCCGGTGCCCGCGACCCATGGACGGCCGACCCGTGGAGATGATGGAGCGTGAAGACCAGCATGACGAGCGCAGGGATTGCCGCCAACCCCGCGGCGCCGGCGGCCCTGGCCAGCGCCATCCAGGCCGCGCGCTCGCGCCACGGCCATCCGCCCCGGGCGACGAGGGCGACCAGCCCCCACCCGATGCAGGCCAGGCCGCCGAAGAACAGGACGTGGCTGTCGCCCCAGGACGCAAACAGCAGCCCCAGCCCCGCCACGAAGCCGCCCGCGGGCCGGAGATCGCGCACCAGGATGTCGACGCCGAGAAACAACAGGGGGACCCACGTCATCGCGTGGCCCATCGGGCTGCCACCCATCAGCATGACCCAGCGGAACGGCACAAGGATCGCCAGCCACCCGGCCAGCACGGCGAGGGTATCGTCCGCCGAGTACCGCCGCGCCAGCCGCATCGTCAGCCACGCCGTGAGCCAGAGCGAAACGAGCCCGGTGAGGTTCATCGCCGCGGCCCGCCCCGCGACAGCGGAGAAGGCGGCGTAGATCCATGAAAACGGCGCGTACTGCGCATGAACGCGGAAGCGGGCCGCGTCGTCGCCGGTGTTGAACTCGTAGAGGTTGTGGAACCATGGCGTCCGGCCTGCGAGCATGTCGCCCGCAAGCCAGTAGGTGGTGAGAAGCTGAAGGTGGTCGCCGGGAATCATGCGCCGCACCGACCCGGCTTCCGTGTTGTGCGCCGAGGATGCGATCCCGTCGAAGAGGTGGAGGGGCAGCGGCCATGAAAAAACAACCCAAATGGCGAGGACGCCGGCCGCGAGAGCGGTGGACGGCACCCACGCGCGAAGTCGCGACGGCCCGCGTCGCACCGCGTCCCCCGCCCCGCCCGTCGCCATCGGAACCTCGGATTCGTCCGCCATGTCCGCCTCGCCCGGCCGCCCGCGGCCCGGTCAGCCGCGAGTATGGCGTCCGCGCCGCCCGCGGGCAACCCGGACGTCTTTCGCGAAGCGCCCGTTCAGGCGTTGCGGATCTTCGCCGTGATCGCCTTGTGCCAGGCGACATCGGCCCACAGCCGCTTGAAATGGGGATGCGTGAAGTTCGACGTGCAGACAAACCGCTGGCCGTGCTTCAGCGCCAGGTCCACGCACACCCCGGCGGTTTCCTTGATGAACTCCCAATCCAGCGGCGCCATGTCGTCCCAGCCCACCGAGCCCCAGCCTTCGGTATTGCCCACGACGGCGTTGGCCGCGCGGCCCCACCGGGCGTGCAGCGCGAGCCGTTCATCCATCCACTGGATCAGCACGGTGCGGTGGTCGGTCCAGGCCTTCTTGAGCAGGCCGTAGCGATGCCGCAACTCCTCCGGATTCATCTCCTGGGCCTTGGCCATGTCGTACTGCGAGATGGGCGCGCGATGGCCGAACCAGATATGAAGATCGAGCACATCCATGGCGTTCATGTCCACGCTGCGCTCGTTCTGAAAGCCGTCCCAGTTCGGCGACAGGCTGATTGCGAAGTCGTAGCGCGGCCGTTGCCCGCGGAAATGCCGGATCAGGCGGGTGGAAAACTGCCGGTAGAAAGCCCGTTGGGCGTCGGTCACCGGCCGGCGTTTGCTGTCCTGGATGTGCTCGTCGCCCTTCTTCTTCGGTCCGTCGGGCTCCTGCGCCTCCGCAGCCTCCTGCGCCGCTTCGCGAAGCCAGGCGAATCCGTTCCATTGCGGGTACTCATTGAGCAGGTCCACGAAGAGCACATCGCGGAGTAAATCGTTCCGCTCCATGAAATCAAGCGTCTCGCTCCATACGGCCACAAAATCCTCGAAGCTGCGGATCCGGTCCGAGGTTCCCTTCGGCCCCATGAACCACGTGGAGGCTTCGACGTGGATCCCCCGTTTCCGGCACTTCGGAATGAACTCCAGCAGCGCGGCGTGCGGATCGACCGTCACATCCACATCGTTGCCCCAGAGGGCATGCCGTCCTCCCCCGCGCCCTGCGAACGTGAACCGCTCCGGCACGCCCTCGCGGCCCGCCAGCCCCACGAGGTGCGGAAAGACGTCGATGCGCACCGCGTTGTAGCCGCGCTCGGCCAGCCCGTCGAGCGCCCGGTCGTAGTCCTCGAAGCCTCCCCCGGGATGCTGCCGCAGGAGCCAGGAGAAATCCCACATCGCAATGGCCACCGGGTTCTTGAGCCGGCGGATCGTGGAAAGCTTGTCCGGCTCCGGGGCCGCAACACCCGCGCAACGCCCGGTCTCGAGACCGGTCAACAGCAGGGCCCCCGTGGTTTGTCGCAAGAAGTCCCGTCGGGTCGTCATGGTTCCACCCACCCCTTCCTTCGGTCGAGGATCTCCCCCTGCTACGGCCACGCGAGGGGCGTGGCGGAGATCACCTGCCGGTTCCGCACCACGAACAATCGCCCCTCCTCGGACTCCACGTCGCCGCGACGGATGCGAAGCTGTGTCCGGACTTCCCAGCCGTGGGCGCCCCGGGACACCGCACCCCACTTCACGACGCGCCCCGAGACCCCGTTGCGCTGGAACAGGGCGAGGTAGGCGTCGATCATCGGAACCTGTCCATCAAACCCGACGTACGGCGCCGCATCGTCGTCCGGCGACATGTAGAGCCACGAAAGGACGGTCTCCCAGGGCGAATAGCCGGCCCGGACGGTCTTGAAGACTTGCACGGCGGCCGAGCGGCCGGTCCCCGCGCATTCGGGACACGTCGTCAGCGCCGCGCCCGAGCAGGCCGCGCATGCCTGCGAGGCACGGGTGCGGCCCTTGCCGCTGCACGCGGCGCACAGGGGATCGCCGCCCAATCTCCTCACGGTGCGGGTGTCCCCCATCCGCCACCTGCCTTTGCCGGTCCCGTTGCACTCCGCGCAGACCTGCTCGGTAGCCTGCGCGCGGCCGCTGCCGCCGCAGGTCTTGCATACAACCTGTTTCCGACCCTGGCAGGCGGGACAGACCGCAGCCCCGGCCGTCTGGGTCTTCTGCTCCACGACCTCAAGGGGCTGGACCCGCCCGAAATACCACAGTGCGCCCGCAGCCAGTGCGAGCATGGCGAGGACGGCGAGACCGCTGTTCCTGCGCACCACACGCCCTCCATGTGTTTCGTCCCGCTGCGACGGCGGGCGGGCCCCGGGCTATTTCGCGGACGCCAGGTCCATCTTCCTGGCGGCGGCGACCTCGTCGAGACGGCCGACGGGCATCGTCACCGGCGCGCGATGGAGAGCATCCGGATCCTTCTCCGCCAGACCGGCGATCTCGATCATCGCCTCGCAGAACCGGTCGAGGGTCTCCCGCGACTCGCTCTCGGTCGGCTCGATCATCATCGCCTCCGGCACATTGAGCGGGAAGTAGATGGTCGGCGGGTGGAATCCGCGGTCGATCAGCGCCTTCGCCAGATCGAGCGTGTGGACCCCGTGCGCCCCCAACGGCTTCCCGCTGAAGACGCATTCGTGCATGCAGTGGCCCGGCGTGACCGCGTCGAAATGCGGCCGCAACCGCTCCTGGACGTAGTTGGCGTTGAGCACGGCCATGTTGCTCGTCTCACGCAGCCCCTCGCGGCCGAGCATGCGGAGGTAGGCGTAGGCGCGGACGAGGATGCCGAAGTTCCCGTAGAAGGGCGCGATGTAGCCAATGCTCTTCGGCGCGTCGTAGTCGAGGTGGTACGTGCCGTCGCTGCCCGCACGCACGCGCGACACGGGCAGGAAGGGGCGCAGACGCTCGGCGACGCCGACGGGGCCGGCGCCCGGCCCGCCGCCGCCATGGGGGGTGGAAAACGTCTTGTGGACGTTCACGTGGCAGACGTCGAACCCCATGCGCCCCGGCTTGCACCGGCCGAGAATCGCATTGAGGTTCGCACCGTCGTAGTACATCAGACCGTCGACCGCATGGACCGCATCGGCGATCTCGCGGATGCGCGAGGTGAAGGTGCCGAGCGTGTCCGGGCAGGTCAGCATGACGCCGGCGGTCTCCGGCGTGATGGCCTTGAGCAGGCCGTCGACGTCCATCTGCCGGCTCTCGAGCGACGGGATGGAGACGACGTCGTACCCTGCGATCCGCGCACTGGCCGGGTTCGTGCCGTGCGCGGCATCGGGGATGACGATGTGGGTCTTCCGGTTCCCGCGATCGTTGTGATACGCCGCCATCAGCATGACGCCCGTCAGCTCGCCATGCGCCCCGGCCAGCGGCTGCAGCGTGAACTCGGCCATGCCGCAGACCTCGGACAGCATGCGCTCGAGATCGAACAGGAGTTGCAGCGCACCCTGCGTGAGCTGGCCTCCGTGGCGAAGCTGCGGCAGCAGCGGGTGAAGGTCCGCGAAGCCCGGCAGCGACGCGGCCGCCTCGCAGGCCCGCGGGTTGTACTTCATCGTGCAGGATCCGAGCGG
>CAYXFW010000110.1:608-7843 GCA_964464305.1 uncultured Verrucomicrobiota bacterium | reverse complement strand
TGTTCCTTTCCCATCACGACTTCGTCGAGATGACAGGTTGCAATCCGAGCATCGTCGATACGTTCAATACGAAGATGAAGGCCGCCGAATACGAGTCCGTCGACTGGACCGGGGCCCGGAAGGCAAAGGCCTGACCGCACCGCCGCACGCCCGCCGTCCTTCGCCCGCCCCGCCTCACCCCGGCCGTTCCTCGGCGAGGCTCTGGAGGTGGGTCACGAGGTTGACCCGGCGGCCGGCAAGGCCGAGCTTGCGGCGGATGTGCTCCCGGTGGCGGTTGACGGTCGCGGCGGCGATGCCGCGCAGGCGCGCGATTTCCTTCGTCCGCAGGCCGCTCCGGATCATCGTGCAGACCGCCGTCTCGGCCGGCGTGAGCCCGGGCGACGCGACGGACAGCCGGCTGGCGAACGGCGCGGCCACGTCGAGCAGATTCCGACGGAGAAGGTCGACGTAGGCGCGTTTCGACGCGGGCATCTCGACCTCCAGCGCGTGCAGGATCGGCATCAGCACCCGCTCGACGGCCGCCGCGACGTCGCGCCGCATCTCGCGCTTCTCCTCTTCGATGCGCGAGAGGACCGCGCGCAGGGCGATGTTGGCCTCCCGCAACGACTCGCGCTCGACCGTGAGCAGCCGGTTGGCCTCGGCCAGTTGCACCCCCGTCTCGATGCGGCCGGCGATGGCGCCGAGGTACTCCGCCACGCCCTCGATCAGAGCCCGCTCCTCCCGCAGGAACGGCCCCTCGTCCGCCGCCGGACGCCGGCCGACATACCCCACCGCCACCTCCCCCGCCACCCCGTCCCCCACGCGGATCGGGGCCGACTGGACCGCCACCACCTGTCCGAACCCGGGGCTCTGGCGCCGGACCCCCCGGTACTCGATCCGCGCCCGCGCCGCCCGGGGATGCTGCCACGCCGGCGGCAGGATGCGCACCGCGCCCGACAGGACCCGGTCGAGGGAGCCGGGATGCCGCTCCGCCAGGCGCGCGATGCCGTACAGGCAGTTGAGCTCCTTCACGCGCTCGCCAAGCGCATGCGCCACATCCGCCGACGCCGCCGATCGCAGGTTTCCGTGCATGGCCCCGCCTTCCCGGCCCCGGGCGCCCTTCCGCGGCCGCCCGCCGGACCTCGGACCCCATTATGCCTATTTCTTATGGGTATTCCATGGGTATTTTATGACCCTTTACGGATGCCGGTCCGGCTTCTAGGGTCGCAGGATGCGATCGACGTGCCGACAGGCTGCCCCTGCGGCCCGGGCGTGTGCCCCGGGCGGAACGGCGGCATCGGCCGACAGGATGGAGGTCCGCCATGTCCACGACCGAAATCACCCTTGAGAAACTCGATGCCGGCCGGTTCATTGTCGAACAGGTCGCGGCGATCCGGAAGGCGGTCGGGGACGAGATCGCCATCAACGCGCTGTCCGGCGGCGTCGACTCCGCGGTGGTCACGCTGCTGGCGCATCGGGCGCTGGGCGACCGGCTGAAGACGTATTTCATCGAGAACGGGCTGATGCGCGACGGCGAGGCGCAGCAGATCGTGAAGATCTTCGACACGCTGGGCGTGCCGGTGGAGGTCGTCGACGCCTCGGACAAGTTCTTCGCAGCCCTCAAGGGCGTGACGGAGCCGGAGGAGAAGCGCGAGAAGGGCATCACGCAGGTCTTCTACAAGGATGTCTTCGCCCGCCTCGTCCGGTCGTGCGGGGCAAAGGTCCTTCTGCAGGGCACGAACTTCACGGACGTTGAGGAGACAGCGGCGGGCGTGAAGCGCCAGCACAATGTCTTCGCGCAGATCGGCATCAACCCGGAGGAGGCCTTCGGGTACAAGGTGATCGAGCCGATCGTCCAGCTCCGCAAACCGGCCGTCCGGGTGGTCGCCCGGGCGCTCGGTCTGCCGCGCGAGATCGCCGAGCGGCCCCCGTTCCCCGGCCCGGCGCTGGCGGCTCGCGTGATCGGCGAGGTCACACACGAGCGCGTGGCGATCGTGCGTCGCGCGACGCTGATCGTCGAGGAGGAGCTCGGCCACCGCGGGGCGTTCCAGGTGCTGGCCGTGCTGCACGAGGACCCCGTCACGGGCGTGCGCGGAGGCCGCCGCGCGTTCGGACAGCAGGTCGAGGTGCGCTGCTGGGACAGCGCGGACGCGGTCACCGCAACGCCGACCGACATCCCCTTCCATCTCCTGTGCCGCGTGGCCGAGCGGATCACGAACGAAGTGCCCGAGGTCGTGAGCGTTACCTACAACATCACGTCCAAGCCGCCGAGTTGCATTGAGGCCGTGTGACCGGGGGCAGGGCGGGGGAAAGGATGAAGAACTCCAAACTCCAAGGAAGTGGGGGCCAGGAGGTAAGTCGGCACGTTCGACGGGGGAGGCCGCCCGGTGCCGGGCGCATGGGGGTTCCTCAGGACGCTTTCGCTTTCGATCGCCGAAATCCGCCTTCTGTAGCCGCGACCGCTGGTCGCGGCAGAGCTCTCGGTGCTCAGCGCCGGCCGCGACCACCGGTCGCGGCTACAGCCACTCCACGGAGTTACCAAACGCCATCCGTCGCCGATTTGCCTTCTTTCCCTCCCCGCCACTTCTCACTTCCCCGGAGTGTGGAGTTTTCCACTTTCATCAAGAGGCTGTCATCGGAGGCGCTCCGTGACGGGATTTGATCCGGACCGTTACCTGCGCGAACAGACGGCGGCGATCGTCGAACGGGCGGGCCGCTTCGGCAACAAGCTCTATCTGGAGTTTGGCGGCAAGCTGGTCGCCGACTTCCATGCCGCGCGCACGCTGCCGGGCTACGATCCCAACGCCAAGGTCCGCCTGCTGCAGGAGCTGCGGGATCGGATCGAGATCCTGCTGTGCATCCATGCCGGGGACATCGAGCGGAAGAAGCTGCGGGCGGACTTCGGCATCACGTACGACGCCGACGCGTTGAGGCTGATCGACGACCTGCGCGACCGCGGGCTCGAGGTGACCGCGGTCGTCATCACGCGCTTCCACGGCCAGCCGGCCGCACTGCAGTTCCGCAACCGGCTCGAGCGCCGCGGGCTCCGGACCTACACCCATGCGGCCACGCCGGGCTACCCGACCGATGTCGACACCATCGCCAGCGAGCGCGGCTACGGCGCCAACCCCTGCGTCGAGACGACCCGGCCCATCGTCGTCGTCACCGCCCCCGGCCCGGGTAGCGGCAAGATGGCCACCTGTCTCTCGCAGATTTACCACGAGCACCGGCGGGGTGTGCGCGCGGGCTACGCCAAGTTCGAGACGTTCCCGATCTGGAACCTGCCGCTGAAGCACCCGGTGAATGTGGCCTACGAGGCGGCGACCGCGGACCTCGGCGACGTCAACCTCATCGATCCCTACCACCTCGAGGCGACGGGCGGGCGGGCGGTGAACTACAACCGCGACGTCGAGATCTTCCCGGTGGTGCAGCGGATCCTCGAACGCGTCACCGGCGAGGCGTCGCCGTATCGGTCGCCGACGGAGATGGGCGTCAACCGCGCGGGGTTCGCGATCTCCAATGACGACGTCGTCCGCGCCTCGGCCGTGCAGGAAGTCATCCGGCGGCTCTTTCGCTACCAATGCGAATTCGCGCTGGGGTCCGTCGAACGCGCCACCGTCGAGCGCGCCGAGCTGCTGGTCAAGGAGCTGGGGGCGCGGCCGGAAGACCGGCGCGTCGTCGGTCCCGCACGCGAAACGGCGGACCGTGCCCGCGAGCGCGGCCTCGGCCACGAGGGCATCTGCTGCGGCGCCGCGGTGGAACTGCCGGACGGACGCCTCGTAACCGGTCGCAACTCGCCGCTCCTTCACGCCGCATCGAGCCTCGTCCTGAACGCCTCGAAGACGCTTGCCGGACTGCCGGATCCGCTTCATCTGCTGTCGCCCGGCGTTCTCGAATCGATCGGCGCGATGAAGCGCGGCGTCTTCCGCCGCCGCACGGTCAGCCTCAACGTCGAGGAAACCCTGATCGCCCTCGCCGTCAGCGCCACGGGAAACCCCGCCGCGCAACTGGCGATGGAGCGTCTGGGCGACCTCCGGGGCTGCGAGGTCCATCTGACGCACATCCCCGCCCCCGGCGACGAAGCCGGCCTGCGGCGCCTCGGCGTCAACCTCACCAGCGATCCCGCCTTCCCGAGCCGGGACCTGTTCTCGGCGTAGGAAGAAAACGACACAAGGACGCGAAGACCGCAAAGAAAGACGGGCGGGGATTCACACAGAGACGCGGAGAGCGCAGAGAGGAGAACCCGGTGGCCGGCGGATTGCAGCAACGACATTCGACGTCGCACGCGGCGGGACGGACCCCGGCGGCTCCTTCCGCTTCCCCTCCCCTCCGATCCGCGCCCCCTCCCTTCCTTCCTTCTCCTCCGCGTCCTCCGCGTCTCCGTGTGCGCCATCGATCCTCCCCCTCTTTGCGTCCTTCGCGTTTTTGTGTTCATCCGTCCCAAGCAGATAAGGAGTTGACCCCATGCCCAAACTGAACGGAATCGACAAGGTCCTGATCATCGGGTCCGGTCCCATCGTCATCGGACAGGCCTGCGAGTTCGATTACTCCGGCACCCAGGCCTGCAAAGCGCTGCGGGCGCTGGGCTACAAGATCGTCCTCGTGAACTCGAACCCGGCAACGATCATGACCGACCCAGGCATGGCGGACGCGACCTACATCGAGCCGCTGACGGTCGAGGCGCTGGAGAAGATCATCGCGAAAGAGCGCCCGGACGCGCTGCTGCCGAACCTCGGCGGCCAGTCGGGACTGAACCTGACGTCCGAGCTCAGCAAGGCCGGCATTCTCGCCCGCTACGGCGTGAAGGTGATCGGCGTCCAGCTCGACGCCATCGAGCGCGGCGAGGACCGCCAGGCGTTCAAGGATACGATGGCCCGCCTCGGCATCGAGGTCCCGCTCAGCGAGGTCGCCGTGACGATCGAGGCGGCGGAGGCCATCGCCGCGCGCCTCGGCTACCCGGTCGTCGTCCGCCCCGCGTACACGATGGGCGGGACCGGCGGCGGGATCGTCTATAACGTCGAGGAGTTGCGCACGATCGCCACGCGCGGCCTGGCCGCGAGCCTCGTCGGCCAGGTCCTGATCGAGGAATCGGTCCTCGGCTGGGAGGAGCTCGAGCTCGAGGTCGTCCGCGATGCGAAGAACCGGATGATCACCGTGTGCTTCATCGAGAACATCGACGCGATGGGCGTGCACACCGGCGACTCGTTCTGCTCGGCGCCGATGCTGACGATCGCCCCGGAGCTGCAGCAGCGCCTCCAGAAGCACTCCTACGACATCGTCGAGGCCATCGAGGTCATCGGCGGCACGAACATCCAGTTCGCCCACGACCCGAAGACCGGCCGGGTCGTCGCCATCGAAATCAACCCCCGCACCTCGCGCTCGTCGGCGCTCGCGTCGAAGGCCACCGGGTTCCCGATCGCGCTGGTCTCCGCCAAGCTGGCGGGGGGCATGACGCTGGACGAGATCCCCTACTGGCGCGACGGCACGCTCGACCGGTACACGCCGTCGGGCGACTACGTCGTCGTCAAGTTCGCCCGCTGGGCGTTCGAGAAGTTCCGCGGCGTGCAGGACAAGCTCGGCACGCAGATGCGCGCGGTCGGCGAGGTCATGAGCATCGGCAAGACCTACAAGGAGGCCTTCCAGAAGGCCATCCGGTCGCTCGAGATCGGCCGCCACGGCCTCGGCTTCGCCAAGGGCTTCGACCGGCTGCCGCTGGAGGAGCTGCTGGTGCGGCTCAACGAACCGACCAGCGAGCGGCAGTTCCTGATGTACGAGGCGCTGCGCAAGGGGGCGTCGGTCGACGATCTCTACGCGCGGACCGCAATCAAACCATGGTTCATCGGGCAGATGCGGGAGTTGGTCGAGCTCGAGCAGCGCCTCCTCGCCCACAAGGGCGGAACGCTACCCGACGCGCTGCTGGCGGAGGCCAAGCGCGACGGATTCTCGGACCGCTACCTCGCGCAGATCCTCGCCGTGCCCGAGCGCGCCATCCGCGACCAGCGCACGCGCGCCGGCGTCGTCGAGGGATGGCAGGCCGTGCCCGTCAGCGGCGTCGAAAACGCGGCGTACTACTATTCGACGTACAATGCGCCGGACGCCATCGCCGCCAGCGCGAACCCGCGCAAGGTCATGATCCTCGGCGGCGGTCCGAACCGGATCGGGCAGGGCATCGAGTTCGACTACTGCTGCGTCCACGCCGCGATGGCGCTGCGCGCGATGGGCTTCGAGACCGTCATGGTCAATTGCAACCCCGAGACCGTGTCGACCGACTACGACACGTCGGACAAGCTCTACTTCGAGCCGCTGACGGTCGAGGACGTGCTGCAGATCTACGCCAAGGAGAAGCCGATGGGCGTCATCTGCCAGTTCGGCGGCCAGACGCCGCTGAACCTGGCGAAGCAACTCGAGGAGGCCGGCGTCCGGATCCTCGGCACGACAACGGAGACGATCGATCTCGCCGAGGATCGCGACCGCTTCCGCCAGGTGATGGAGCGGCTGAACATCCCGATGGCCGAGAGCGGCATGGCGGCGACCGTCGACCAGGCCCTCGCCGTCGCGGCGCGCATCGGCTACCCGCTGATGGTCCGGCCCTCCTACGTGCTGGGTGGCCGCGGCATGGAAATCGTCTACGACGAGGCCGCGCTGCGCGACTACGTGGCCCGCGCGGTGGACGTCACGCCCGACCGCCCGATCCTGATCGACCGGTATCTCCAGAATGCGCTCGAGTGCGAGGCCGACGCGATCGCGGACGGCGTCGGCGCCTACGTGCCCGCCGTCATGGAGCACATCGAGCAGGCCGGCATCCACTCCGGCGACTCCGCCTGCGTGTTGCCGCCGGTCAGCATCCCGCAACGCCACCTCGACACGATCGTCGACTACACCAAGACGATCGCGCGCGAGCTGAAGGTCGTCGGGCTGATGAACATGCAGTACGCGATCTGCGACGACAAGGTCTACGTCCTCGAGGCCAACCCGCGCGCGTCGCGCACCGTGCCGATCGTCTCCAAGGTGTGCGGCATCTCGATGGCGCGCATCGCGACCGAGATCATGCTGGGGAAGACGCTCGCGGACTACGACGTCCGCCCGCGCACGTTTCCGCACTGCGGCGTGAAGGAGTCGGTCTTCCCGTTCTCGATGTTCCCCGAAGTGGATCCCGTGCTCGGCCCCGAGATGCGCTCCACCGGCGAGGTGCTGGGCCTCGCACCCGACTTCGGCATGGCGTTCTACAAGGCGCAGGACGCGGCCAAGTCCGCGCT
>CAYXFW010000110.1:0-598 GCA_964464305.1 uncultured Verrucomicrobiota bacterium | reverse complement strand
CCGGCGGCACCGTGCTGCTGACCGTCGGCGAACGCGACCGTGACGTCCGCCTCGCCGGCGCCGCGCGGCGGTTTGCGGAACTGGGATTCCGCCTGCTGGCCACCGACGGCACGCTCCGGTTCCTCGCGGCGAACGGCGTCGTGGCCGAGCGGATCCTCAAGCTCCACGAGGGCCGCCCGAACATCGTGGACGCCCTCAAGAACAGTGCGATCCAGATGATCGTCAACACGCCGGGCAGCAAGCTGGGCGCGATGGACGATTCCTACATCCGCAAGTCCGCCATCCGGCACCGCATCCCTTACTTCACGACGGTCGCCGCCGCCGCGGCCGCCGCCGAAGGCATCGCCGCGCGCAAGGCCCACGACTGGGAGGTCCGCCCGCTCCAGGACTACCACGCCGCCATCCGTCCGGCGTAGCGGACCGACCCGCACCACGTCCCGGCGCACGTCAAACGCCAGCCGCCCCTTCATCGCCACAACTGCGACGGAGGTGGACCTCCGCCGCCACGGCCGCTCTGCTTCCATAGAAGCTCGGCCTGCTCCTGCACCATCGCCGGGTCAGCGCCCTCGGTGGTCCGGACCTCCCAGGCGAGCGTGTC
>CAYXFW010000109.1:4829-7853 GCA_964464305.1 uncultured Verrucomicrobiota bacterium | reverse complement strand
AATGCGAGGCTGCGGCCCGTCAGCGTCTCCTCCACCGCGAACGCGTTGCCCTGGAGCGACAGCGCCGCCTCGTTGGGCATCAGGAGCCATTCGCGTTCGAAGACCAGTTCGTTGCGGATATCGGTCTGGTCAAGCAGCGCGGTCTCCGTCAGTCGCAGGTGCTGCGGCGCGAGCGCCAGTTCGTCGAGCGCGGGCCCGTTGGTCGCCGTGGCGTCGAAGCCGCCCGAGAGGCCGAGCAGCACGCCCGGGATTCCCGGGAAGATACGGACGTGAAGGGTGCGTCCACCGGCCATGGCTTCGACGGACAGCGACTCCGCCTCGACGGGATGGCGCCGGCCGGTCGTTGCGGTCACGGCGAGCGTTCCGCCCGCCGCCCGGGCGGCGGGCTTGACGAGCCATTCCGCATTTCCGCCGCGGTCGCGAAGCGAGGTCGCCTTCAGCGTGCCGCCTTGCAGGACTCAGGTCCGCTCGATGGCCGCATTGCCGACGGTCAGCCCGGTGTCGTTCCAGCGGGCATAGGCGTCCCCCTGCCTTGCTTCGCCGGCAGGCGTGGAGCGGGCGACGAGCCCTGCCAGAACGGTGGCGAATGCAAGTCGGGTCGCTCTCATAGTACTCCTCTCCGCGAATACGGCATGGAGGTCATGCCCGCCGCTGCTGCGCGAGCCGCATGAGCCAGACCAGGCACGATGTCACCACAGGCGCGGGTTGGGTTGCGAGGTTCGCCACGCCTCGTAGTCGGCCCAGGTCCGCGCGCGAAACACGAAGCCGCGCGGCTTCGGATTGGGATTCAGCCGGTCGGCGTGTTCCTGAAGGCGTTGTGCCCGCACGCGAAACCCCGCCGGATCGGCCGCTGTGCGAGGCGGCCTCTGCCCCACGATCTTGATGCCCGATGGCTGCATGGCGGCGGGAGGATAGCCTTTTGCCCTCATGGGTTCAATGCGGGGTGCGCGCGAGGGCCGGGCCGGACGCGACGCAGTTGCATGGCGTCCCGAATTCCGCGCCTCGGTGCACAATGCCGCGACCCGCGGTCGCGGCTACAGCGACTTGTTCTCCAGATGCCGCTTCCGTCGTGATATCCGTGGAATCCGCGGTCGGCCGGAGGCCTGCAGGCGGCGTCTCCGTCCCTGCGGGACTCCGAAGCGCGGAATTCGCTCACCCGGCGGCGATGTTGACGAGGCGGCCGGGGACGACGACGACCTTCTTCACGGTCACGCCTTCGAGCCACTTGGCGACCTGCGGGTCGCCGAGGGCCTCGGCTTCGATCGTCTTCGCGTCCGCGCCGGCGCTGACCATGATCCGTCCGCGGACCTTGCCGTTGACCTGGAGCGCCATCTCGACCCGGTCGCGTTTCATCGCGGCCTCGCTGGCCTCGGGCCACTTCGCGCGCATCACGCTGTCCTCGTGGCCGAGTTCGCGCCAGAGTTCCTCGGCGATGTGCGGGGCGAACGGGGAGAGCAGGACGACCATCGCCTCGATGGCCTCGCGGTAAACCGCCCGGCGGGCCGGCGTGGATGCGGCGTCCACCGGAAGCGCCTCGATCGCGTTCATGAGTTCCATGATCGACGCGATGGCCGTGTTGAAGTGGAATGCGCCCTCGAGGTCGCGGGTGATCTTGGCGATGGATTCGTGCAGTTTGCGGTGCAGATCGCGCTCCGGCGGCTCCATGGCGGCCAGGTCGGTCGCGAGTCCGCGCGCGGCGGCGAGGACCTCGCGCGTCTCGTACACTCGCCGCCAGATTCGGTTCAGGAAGCGGAAGGAGCCCTCAACGGCGTCGTCGTTCCACTCGGCGTCCTTCTCCGGCGGGCCGATGAAGAGCGTGTAGAGCCGGAGCGTGTCCGCGCCGAACTCGCGGATCAGCTCGTCCGGGCTGACGACGTTGCCCTTGGATTTCGACATCTTGTAGAGCTGGCCGTCCTTCTCGCTGCGTTTGCAGATCATGCCCTGCGTGAAGAGGGCGTTGAAGGGCTCGCGGAACGAGACGCAGCCGGCGTCGTGGAGCACCTTGAGGATGAACCGCGAGTAGAGCAGGTGAAGGACGGCGTGCTCGACGCCGCCGATGTACTGGTCCACCGGGAGCCAGTTGTCGGCGTCGCGCTTCTCGAACGGCTGGTCGTCCATCCGCGGGTTGACGTAACGGAGGTAGTACCAGCACGAGCAGAGCCACTGCGCCAGCGTGTCGGTCTCGCGCCGCGCGGGCTTGCCGCACTTCGGGCAGGTCGTGGCGACGAACCCGGCGTGGGCCGCGAGGGGGTTGCCCTTGTCGAGCGTGAAGTCGACATCGTCCGGAAGGCGCACGGGAAGCTGCGCCTCGGGCACGGGCACGGGGCCGCAGGCGTCGCAGTGCACGATCGGGATCGGGGCGCCCCAGTAGCGCTGGCGGCTGATGAGCCAGTCGCGGATGCGGTAGGTGACGGTGAAGTCGCCGAAGCCATTCGCCTTGGCGTGGGCGATCAGGTCGTGCATCGCCTCGCGGTTGCCGCGGCCGTCGAAGGGTCCGGAGCCGGTCATCGTGCCGTCCTCGACGAAGGCGGCGGTCATTGCCGCCGGGTCGAGCGGCTGCGCCGGGTTCTGGATGACGACCTTGACGGGCAGCTCGTAGCGGCGGGCAAACTCGAAGTCGCGCTGGTCGTGGGCGGGCACGGCCATGACGGCGCCGGTGCCGTACTCCATCAGCACGTAGTTGGTCACCCACAGCGGCGCGGTCTCTCCGTTGTACGGGTTGCGGACGTGGAAACCGGTGAAGATGCCCTCCTTCGCGGTCGTGTCGTCGGCGCGCTCGGCGGCGGAGACGAGGGCCTGGCGGCGGACGAAGGCCATGACGTCCGCCTCGCGCGGCGTGCCCTTCACGAGCTTCGCGACGAGCGGGTGCTCGGGCGCGATGGCCATGAAGGTGACGCCGTAGATCGTGTCCGGCCGCGTGGTGAAGACGGGGCAGGCGTCGCCGGTCTCGGCGATGGTGAACTCGACGCGCGCGCCCTCGGACCGGCCGATCCAGTTGGCCTGCATGCTGCGGACGCGGTCGGG
>CAYXFW010000109.1:0-4819 GCA_964464305.1 uncultured Verrucomicrobiota bacterium | reverse complement strand
GCTGCTGGAAAAGCTGCATCAGATTCATCTGCACGGTCGGGCCAGCGGTCGAGCAGCGCAAGGTCGTCGAGCAGGGGCTGGGCGTAGGCGGTGATCTTGAAGAACCACTGCGTCAGGTCGCGCTTGGCCACGGGCCGGCCGCAGCGGTCGCAGGTGCCGTCGGGGCGGACCTCCTCGTTCGCGAGCGTCGTGCAGCATTCACACCAGTTGACCGGCGCATTCTTGCGGTAGGCGAGGCCCCGCTCGTAGAGCTTGAGAAAGACCCACTGCGTCCACTTGTAGTAGTCGGGATGGCACGTGGCGATTTCGCGCGCCCAATCGTAGCCGACGCCCCAGCTGCGGATCTGCCGCTTCATCTGGGAGATGTTGTTGAGCGTCCACTCCTTCGGATGCACGCCGCGGCTCTTGGCCGCGTTTTCGGCGGGCAGCCCGAAGGCGTCCCAGCCCATCGGCGCGAGCACGCGGAAGCCGCGGGTCATCTTGTAGCGCGCGACGGCGTCGCCGATGATGTAGTTCCGTCCGTGCCCGACGTGCAGGGTGCCGGAGGGGTAGGGGAACATCACGAGGCAGTAGTACTTGTTCGTGGCGTCGGCGGTGTCGACGGCGAAAAAGCCGCGGTCCTCCCAGTCTTTCTGCCAGCGCGGTTCGATTTCGGCAAACGGGTATCGTTCGTTCATGGCCCTACTTGGGCTCGGTGATGAACAGGTTGCGGAACCGGAATTGACCGCCGCCGGCAACCTCGGCCTGAAGCGCGATGTAGCCCTCGCGCGGTCCCTGCAGTCCGTCGGCGCTCCACGCAGGCTGGCCGTTGATTTCAAGGGACGCCGCCGTCCCGCGCGCGGTCAGCTTGAACCGGTTCCATTCGCCGGGCTTCACCAGTCCCTCGCTCTTCGCGCCGGGCAGGTCGCCGACGTTCCCCTCGAGCCCCTGCCGGAGGTTGGCCTGATAGCGCGCGGGCCAGGGCTTGCCGGCGGGAACGGTGTCGTAGCGGAAGTAGACTCCGCTGTCCCACTTGTCGGCCTTGAGCGCCTTCCACTCGAATTCGAGGACGAAGTCGGCGTATTTCTTCTGCGTCTGCACGAGGCCGTTGCCGTCGCGGATCAGGATCACGCCCTGGTCGACGACCGCCTCGCAGGTGAGCACCGACCAGCCGTCGAGCGTCTTGCCGTCGAAGAGGGAGACGCGGGGCTGGACGGCCGCGGCGGCCGCCAGGATCGCGACGCCGGCCATCAGCCCCGCCGCACAGAGGACGATTCGTGAGTTCATATCTCCATTCCTACCGGGAACGGGGGCCGAACGCAATGCGCGCGCGGGGCGGGAGGTCCGGTTCGGAGTGTCCGCCGCACCCTGCCGGTGGCGGGTCACTGCAGCTTGGCGGCGCCCCAGACGGCGTGGTCCGCGCCGATTCCGTCGCCTGCGTCGGTCGTGGAAAGACGCAGCCGTTCCGCGCCCGTGATGTCCACACTCACCGGACGGACGTCGCCCGGCCGGAGGATGCCGCTGTCGTGCAGGGGGACCCACGCCCCGCCGCGAAAGACCTCCACGACGAAGGTGGCCGAACCGGCCGTCACGGCCGCGTCGATGCCGATGACGGTGCTGAACCGCGTGGCCCGTCGCAGATTTCCAGGCAGATCCCAGGTCGCATGGCCGTGGCCGCCGGCTTCTGTCGTCTCCGGGCACATGAGGAGGCCCTTCTCCAGCGGGGTGCCCTGGAGGCACAGGGGGCCCTTTCCGGCGTAGTTGAGATCGCGCTTGAGGCCGCCGTGGGCCAGGACGTCCACGGCCGCCAGGTCGCTGAGCCAGATGCCCGCGCCGGGGCCGAGATGCGTTGCGGTGTAGGTCCCCGAGGCCGCTGCGGCGCCCGCGACGTCCGGCCCGGAATCGGGAACGACCCGGGCGCGGACGGTCGTGGTCCGTGTGAGCCGAAGCGGCTTGTCGTAGCGTGGCGACGCCGGCCCCGGTTCGCGGCCGTCGAGCGTGTAGCGGATCGTGCCGGAAGCATGGCGTTGGAGGTCGATGGCGATCTCGATGTCGGCGACGAACGTATGGGGCGCGGGATTCAGCACGGGCCGCCGCGGCGGCAGCGAGGGGCGGTACGCGTCGGTCCGGAGACCGATCCGGTCGAACGGGACGGGTCGGAACCCGGGCACCTTTTGGAGAGCGGCGGCATCGCCGCGCAGGTTGAAGTCCATCCGGCGCAGGTCGGCAAAACCGGGATCGTCGCCGGTCTCGAGGTTGTCCGCGATCGTTCCGTCGCGAACGACCTCCGTGGCGAACTGCGGCGCCCCGCATCGCACCATGAGATTCTTTCGGAAGACGTTGCCCTTCGGGACGGCGGGCTCGTCCTCCCAGATCCCGGCGAGCCGGGGATATCGGACGGACCACGGCGCCTGCCGGACCGGCATCTTGTCGAGCAGATCCTTCATCGTCGTCCCGACGTGGTAGCCCGCCCATCCCATGGCGCGGTTGTCGATGGCGACGGGCACCAGGCAATCCGCCATGATGTTGTTTTCGAGGATG
Source organism: uncultured Verrucomicrobiota bacterium (assembly GCA_964464305.1). Taxonomy (GTDB): domain Bacteria; phylum Verrucomicrobiota; class Kiritimatiellia; order PWTM01; family PWTM01; genus VGWF01. Next base: position 2,299 of record CAYXFW010000109.1, on the reverse strand, counting down.
TTGTCCCGGCCTCCGCCGACCAGGTGCCCCCGCGGCACGCGGTAGATGACGTTCCCGGTCACTTCCGTCCCGCACATCATGTCATCGAGGTAGACGGCGCTGTTGTTGTGCACGGACCCGGAGTTGATGTGGTGGAAGAAATTGTTCCGGATCGCATTGCCGCGCCAGGTCCAGTCGCGCCCCATGTGGATGGCCCCGGAATCGTCGGCGTCGAGGCAGACGTCGTGGATCTCGTTGAATTCGACGACGTGGTCGTTCCCAGCGAAGGTCATCGGCTCGTGCGGTGTGTCGTGGATGAGGTTGTGGGTGGCGCGGCAGCCCACGCCGCCGAGGCGGATGGCGCATTGGTAGGTGTGTGCAAGTTCGGCGAAATGGCGGATGTGATTGTTGTCCGCGAAATGGCCGCACGGACTCAGCGCGGCGCGGTCGCCGCCCTGAAGCTGGATTCCGCCCGCACCCAACGCGTACAGGTCGCAGCTCTGCACGCCATGGTTGCGGCCGCCTTGGACGACGATCGCCGTGTCCGGGACGGCGCGGACGGTGCAGCCCGCGATCCGTACGCCTTCGCCGTCGCGGATCTCCAGGGCCGACTTTCGCGAACCTTCGAGGACGAGATGCTCGAGCGCGACGTGGGACACGTCCGCCATGCGGACGAGCGGACCGTCGAGGGCCGTGACCATGACCTCCCCGTTCCCCGGCGCGGCGGGGGGGAGGAAATAGATGCGCCCCGCAGTCCGGTCGATGTGGTACTCCCCTGGCGCGTCCAGTTCCTCGGGCAGGTTCAGGGCGCAGTACAGATTGCCCGAGACTCCGCCGATGCCGTAGGCGTGCGGCGCGGCGAGCGTGACGGTCCGGGCGGCGCGGTCGATGCCGGCGACGCGGATGACCTCGTCAGCCCATTGGACGCACCAGTAGCCCTTGAGGTAGACGGTCGCATCCGCCGGCCAGCGTGACGGGCGGTCGCCGGAATAGGTGAACCGGCCTGGCCGGTCGGGCTTCTCGGCGAACCGGGGTTTCGATCCGGGGTCCAGCACCTTCTCGATCTTCGCGAAGCCCGTGTCCGGCCACCGCGCGAGGGTCATTCGGCGCCCGCCGACGAACAGTTCGGGCCACCCCGCATAGCCGCGGAACTTCACGGGCCATTCCGGGACAGCGTTCGTGAGCCCGAGCGATGCGAGGTCGATCACGCGAATGCGGTCGCGAACGCCGGGGCTCAGCCGAGCCACCACGGCCGGGTCGGTGGCGGGGCGGAGGGCGTTTGCGGGGACGATGCGTCCGCCGCAGATCCGGGTTCGTCCCCCCGGGGCGCCGCGGTAGGCGACAGGCGCCCCGGGCGAGCCGGAGTCTTCGCGGGACAGCATGAAGGTGCGGTCGCGAAGGTGGATTCCCGGGGCGATGCGAAGGGTGATGGCCTGCCGCGGCTGCACGGCGCGTGCGGCATCGCGCGCACGCTCCAGCGTGCGGAAGGGCGCCGCCTGCGAGCCGTCCGCCGTGTCGTCGCCGTCCGGCGCGACGTGGAATTCGGCGGCGCACAGGGGGGTTGCAAAGGACAGGGCGAACATCCACCGCAACCATGGGTTCATCCGGTATCGTTCCTTTCACGGGGGTCCGGCGGCCCGGTCCGCCCGCGCCGGCATGGTCCGGGGGGACCGCGTCGCGGCAGCCCATCGTGGCACACCGGCCGCGTCGCGGGCAAGTCCGGCGCGCCGGTTGCATTTGACGCGGGCGTCGCGTCGCGTACACTTTGGCGCACTGCGGCAGGACCCGGGGCCGGCTCAGGGGAAGGGCGTGGATATGGGCGATCAGTATTCCGCGATGGCGTCGGGCGGATTCCGCGTCAGGGATCCCTTCACCCTGACCATCTTCGGTGCGACCGGCGACCTGACCCACCGAAAGCTGATGCCCGCGCTGTTCTCCCTCTTTCGCCAGGGGCTTCTTCCGGATCAGTTCGCTGTGGTCGGTTTTGCGCGCCGCGACTACACGGACGAGACGTTCCGGGTCTGGATGGGCGAGTCGATCCGGAAGTTCAGTCCCACGACGCCACAGCCGGGCGAACTCGAGGCCTTCCTTCCGCACGTCCACTACCACCTCGGCGATGTCGAGGCCGACCCCCGCACGTTTGCGGCGCTCAAAGGGCGCCTCGACTCCGATCCGCGCCTGCCGCGGAACCACCTTTTCTACCTGTCCGTGAAGGCCGAGCTCTTCGAGGTGATCATCCGGCATCTGAGCGAGTACGGCATGGTCCATGGGCCGTTCGACCCGCTGTGGACGCGCGTGGTCATCGAGAAGCCGTTCGGTC
>CAYXFW010000108.1:0-7871 GCA_964464305.1 uncultured Verrucomicrobiota bacterium | reverse complement strand
AGCGGACCGTTCTGGCCGGCGATGTCGTCACCGATCATGATGACGTCCACAAGATCGCCGACCTCGTCGAGGAAGACGCGGAACCAGTCCATCCAGAACTTGAGCGTCCGGTCCAACATGGTCTCGCAGAGCTCCGGTTCCGTCAGCAGGTCGCAGAACCACTGCTCGAGGCCGCGCAGGTACCAGCAGATCTCGTAGACCACGCCGGAGATGCCGCTGACGACCGCGTACGGTGTCTCGCGCCGCAACCGCAGCGCTCTCTCGCGCAGGCCGGCGAAGCGGGTTGGGGCGCCCCCGTCGGGCCACGGATAGGCCCGGACCTCGTCGATCGTCGCATTCGCGAGGGGGTGGAGGCTGATGTCCATGTAGAGCGGTTGGTCGTCCGGCATGGACCAGCGGATACCGAACTCGTCGACAAGGTCGTGCCAGAAGCGGCCCCCGCGCTCGGCCCGAACGATGCCGCCCTTCCAGCCTGCCGGAGCGCCGGCGGCGATGTAACGCGTGTCGACGTGGAACCGCTCGAGAACCTGCTCGCACGGCCGCGCAAGTTGCTGCACGGCGTCCATAATCTCGAGGTCGTCGGCGACGCCGAGATGCCGGACGAGGTTCAAGTAGGCGTTCTTGTGAATGCCGGTCTGGTCGCCGCCGAAGTCGATCGGGACGCGGTCCGGCACTTCGTGATGAAGCGCCTTCAGCACCCGCTCCCGCGACGTCATCGTCTCCCGGCCACCCATCCCCACCTCGCGAGTTGTGCCGTCAGAATGGCACGGTTACGGCGGGCACGGAAGGCAAAACGAGGGTGCGACCGCGCGGGCACGACGTCAGTCGGTCCACTCCAGTTCCAGGCTGCGGGCGTCGGCGGAGGGGACGATCCAGGTGCGGGGGCCGTCGGGAAGGAGCGCGGGGGCGGGATGGGCTGAACCGTCGGACCCCAGGGCGGCGGCGCGGCGGACGCGGGCGCCGGCGGGCAGGAGCGGGGTGGCGAGGCCGATGCGGGCGCCGGCGCCGGGGAACCGGAACGAGAGGGTTCGCGTGCGCTCGCGGACTCCCGTCCGGACGATGACAGGGACCGCGCAGGAAAGGCCTTCGACGTACGTCTCGGCGCCATGGCCGTCGTGGTAGAGATACTCGGGGGCCCGGACGTAATCGATGCGGTGCCCGTCGATCCGCACCGACGCGCAGGTGAAGCCGGGGCCTGCGGCATACCAGCCCGCGGCGGGGATGTCGACCAGATCCGCACCGATGCGCACCTCCCACGGCTCGCGGGATCCGTTGACCCAGATCTCGAGCCCGTCCGGATAGTGGAGGTAGACCAGCGACCTGCGCCACGTTCCGCTGGAGAGCGCATCGGAGGCGGACATCAACTGGCGGCCGTCGCCGAACGCGATGCGGTCGACGGCGCGCAGGGCCTGGCGCCGCTGCAGTGCCGTGGAAAGAAACACCAGCCGCCACAGGCGTTCGTCGCCAGGATCGAGCGCGGGCAGCCGGGTTGCTAGACCGTGGGCGAACATCGCGGCGAGATGGCGGTGATCGGCGTCGTCCTCCGGCCCGGACGGCGGCGGGAAGGCGGGACCGATGCCGCGCAGGACCGCGTTGAGACACAGGTGGGGGGCGAGCGGAAGCCAGGCGTCCCCGCGACCCGCGGCCGCGTCGTCGTCGCCCACGGCATAGGCGTCGGCGATTCCGGCGTAGATCCACGCCCAGGGGGCGGCGGCGACGACGGGCGCAGACTGCCGACGCGCCTCCGCGCGGGTCCAGTCGGCGAGACCCTCCCACGCGGCGCGAAACGTCGCGGCGCCGGGGCTGCGGGCATCGTAGTCGGTAAACGCCCACGGCGGACTTGCCGTGAACCGGGGACGGATGGCCGCAGGAAGCTCGTTGGAAGCCGCGGTCGGTTCGGCGCCGGCAAGCGTGGAGAGGAACGGCGTCTTGAGAGCGAAGCGACCGGGCGACGATCCGTCGACCCACGAGCCATCGGGCGCGCGCCGGACGTAGTCGCGGCTCCAATGCGGATCGAGGCAGTCGATGCCGTCGTCCGCCAGCGTGGGTCCCCTGCCCTCCGCGGGTGGCAGGAGAATCAGGGGACCGGCGCCTGCCGCGCTCCAGGCGGCGCGCAGCCGGGTGGTGTCGGTGCCGTCCGCGTCCATCCATGCCGCACCGGCGAAGTCGGGGCCGGGCGGTCCGCGCGACGGGGCGACGCGGGGCAGCACGTCGCCGACGCGGGCGGAGAGGGCGATGCGGAAGATCTCCCGGACCTCCTGCCGGAGGCCGTCGGTGCCCGGATCGTAGATGCACGAACCGGGACGGTCCGGCCCGGTGGCGGAACCCAGATCCATCCGCGACGCGCCCGACGCTGCGGGGTCGAAGAACGCGGTGGCGAAGACCGGCGTGCCCACCGGGTCGCTGCACCGCCACATCAGCAGCCGCAATCCGGCCAGCATGGGCAATTCGATGCCAAGGAGCGGCGACGACGGCCGGATCTGTCCCGGACGCAACGCGCGGATCGTGCGGCCGCCTCCGGACATCTCCACGCACAGGGTGCGGCCCTCGGTCCGGAAGGTCACGGAGAGTCCGCCGACGGTTTCAAGGCGAAGGCGATCCCCGGACATCGCCGCGACGCGCGGTGCGGCATCGAATCCTGCGGCGTCGATCTCCCATCCGCTCCAGCGGCCGCAGGGCCGGCCGTTCCACGCGATCTCGCCGCCGCGAAACCAGTCGGCAGCCTCGATGGTGTAGGACGTCTCGCCCGCCTCGTCGGCGGAGTGGAGAACGAACCGACCGGGACCGGCGGACTCGATGCGGCGCCGGAACGGATCGACCGGGGGCACGGTGGTTGCAGGACCGGGTTCCCCGGCCATGGCGGCGCGGATCGCGCGCCGAAGCGGCGGTTCCCATGCCGTGCGCGGCGCCGCCGCGCGCCAGTCGGGAACGATGGGCACGCTCTGTTCCAGGTAGGCGCTGAATCCGGCCAGGAAGAGCTCGTCGGACGCGGGCGCGCGCCAGTCGCGGACCTCGAACGACGTGGCGCGGAATGGCGGCGCGGCGGTTCGCGCAAACGCCTCCGGAATCCGGGCGCGGAGGATCGTCCATCGCCCCGACGCGAAGGCCCCGAGCGGCACCCTCACGGCCGTGCCGCGGGCATCCTCGATACGAACCTCGATCCGGGTCGGTGCGGCGGCGCCGGCGGGGCCGGCCCCCTCGGCGAGACGCGAGCCGGCCCGCAATTCGAGAGTGTCAAACGGCTCGCGCAGGAGAACGGGGGCGGGTGGGCGGAGGGAAACCGTGGCGATCGGCGTGGGGCTCGATGCGGTCAGCGAGGCGACGACCCGGCCGCCGCTGAACGGGATGGCCAGGCGGGCCAGGTGGCATGTGGCCCCCGGGGGTTCGACGGCAACCGTCCAGCCCGCGAGCCGGTGGAAGGCGGTGGCCGGCGTGCAGGCGTCGTCCCATCCGGTCCACGGCGCCCCGAGCGCCAGGTCGGGCTCCGGCGGGCCGCGCATCGCACCGCCGCGATGCGGCGCCACCTCGGGTGGGATGACCATGCATCCGGAAATCCCGGCGACAATCGCCGCGAGAATCAGCCCAGGAAGACGATCCATTTCCGGCCTGCAAAGTTGAGGAGCAGCGCCGCCGCCATCTTCGAAACGTACGAGAGCGACGTACTCCAGTGGAACCAACGGATCAGCCCCCACCCCACCGCCGTCCCGATGCAGACACTCGCGGCGGACACGGCGAGAAACAGCGCCACTTCCGCCCCGGGCCCATGGCGGCCGGGCGTGAAGACCCACGCCGCGTTGAGGAGGTAGGCGGTGAGGTTGGAGAAGAGAAACGCAACCGCCGTGTTGACGACGAAGCGGGACGCGCGCAGGGACTCTTCCACGGGACGGACCTGCAGGTGGAGCCGTCGCGCGAGGGGATCCGTGTCGCGCAACGCGGGCAGGATCTTCCAGGCCATGAAGAAGAAGACGGCCATGTCGACCGCGGTCGCGATGCCGCCGCACAGGGCATACTTGATGAACTGGACGACCGGGCCGGAGTCGCGGCCGGCAAACTCGGCCCAAAACCCGCTCATGCGCCGCCGCGCACCCAGGCGCGTACCTCTTCCGAAAGCGGCAGCACCGCGACCAGTCGCGCCATCCGCTCGCCCTCGGCCGTGGGCACGGTCATGGAATCCCCCGCCACCCGCCCCTCGACCGCCTGCGCAAGTCGCGAGTCGGAGGAGATGATGCCGAGTCTCTCGTCGCGGTCCCAGGAGCCGAGCACGAAGAACGTCTCGCGCCGCCCGTCGGCGTGTTCGATCTCCACCCCCGCCCCGGGACCCGCCCGGTCCGGCGTGGGACCGTCGAATTCCGTCGGCTGAACCTGCTTCAGCCCCGCTTCCATCTCCCCCTGGCGATGGAGCAGGATGCCCTGCATTTCCTTGGCCGCCTTGTACTCCAGGTTCTCGCGCAAGTCCCCGTGGCTGCGGGCGACGCCGATGTCGCGGCTGTTCTGCGGAATGTCGACTTCGACGATCTTCCGCAGCTGGGCCTGCCGCTCGCGGTAGCTGCGCGCGGACGTCACGGCGAGCCTGCGGACGGAGACCGTGGCGCCGCCGCGGAGGAGTTCCTCGAGATCCGGGTACTTCTTGACGATGCGGCCGAGAATCGCCTGGCGCTCGATCGACGGCCAGGCCGACGACTCCTTGATGCCGATGAACATCTCGCGGCGGGTGTCCTCGTCCATGCTCTCGAAAAGCTCGTGCAGCCACTCGGCCCGTGCACACCGGTCGCGCAGGGCGTTCTGGGCCTTGAGCCGTTCGCCGCAATGGTTCTTCTCCATCGCCGCCACGGCCAGCTTCGCGAAATCGAACCAGCGGCCGAGGTTCCATCCGGTCCAGCGCGCGGGATTCCGGTGCAGCCAGAGCAGCACCTCGACGTCCGCCTGCCGCGTGCCGACCAGGGTGCGGATCCGTTCGGCGCAGTCGGCCTCGAAACCCGCGTTCAGGAGAATCTCGAGAACCTCGGCGAGGACGGAGGCCTTGAGTTGGTCGATCGACCGCAGCAGGGTGGCGGCGAAATCGGGTCCGACACGCCGTTGCAGCATCGCGACAAACGGCTGTACGTCACGGGCGGGCAGGTCGTGGACGGTGGCGACGAAGGCCGCCGGCGAGCGCCAGGCGTCGAGGCGCGGCTGGACGGAAAGCGCCGCCTCGTCGAGGCCGATCCGGTCGGCCGCGAGAACGGCCCGCGCCACCATGCCGGGATGGCGTCCCTCGGCGCCTTTCAAAACAAAGGCGAGCCGCGCGGCAAGGGCGCTCCGCGCGCCCTCGTCCGATGCGGCCGCGCGGCCGTCCTCGATCGCGGCGCCGACGCGCGCCAGGACCGAGGCCATGTCGCAATCGGCCTCGAGTTCGGCGATCCAGCGACGGTCGTCCGCGCCGCGGGCCTCGTGCAGTTTCAGAGGCTCCGTGCGCTTGGAGGGAATCTCAACGGCCCCGTCCTTCCGGACCGCCTTGCGCGCGGCGTCCCAGAACGACTTCCAATCCGCCTCGGCGACGATGCGGGGGACGAGGCGGTCCTGAAGCTGGACGACGGCCATCGGGCCGAAGCTCTGGAGCGCCAGGCGGACGATCTCGCCGGGGCGCTCGCGGACCATCGCCCGCACGCCATCGGGGTCGCGGTGGAACCGGGTCAGCAGGTGCGCTTCGTCCAACGCCTGGAGCGTTTCCGCCGCGTAGGCGAAGGTCATGCGGTGCGCGGCCTTCGATTCGAAGTCGATCTCGATCCGCTTTTCGAAGTGGTCGACCCGGCGCACGACGCCGAAGCCCCAGGTCTTATCGTAGCAGGGCACGGCTTCGCGGAGGCCCACGAGGGTCGCCATGCGACGCACCGCCTCCGGTGGCGAAATCCGGCCCAGGCCGAGGTGATCGACAAACGTACGGCGCTCGGTGTCGGGACCGGCCATGGCGAGGAGCTCGTCGCGGACCGCATCCTCGGCAGCCTTGTCCCCGTCCATCCACGAGGCGCGCAGGCGGAGGATGCGCAACGCCTCGATCCATTCGCCCCGGTCCACGAGGACATCCTGAAGCAGCTTGCCCCGGGACTCCGCCTGGGCCATGGCGGCGCACCCGGCAAGACTTTCGAGCGAGGCGGTCAGCCGGGCGATGTCGATCGCCGGGCGTTCCAAGTGTTCGAGAAACCACTCCTCGCTGTCGGGCGCGGGAGGGTTCGGGAGGGCTTGGTCGTTCATCCGGCCAAACTTACCCGACCGCTTCCATCCCTGTCAAACAGCGGACCGCGTTCATGGCTTCGCGGCCGGAGCGCCGGCCGGGGCCGGAGCGGGAGCGGGAGCGGGAACCACCGCGGCCGGCGTCGGGCCCGGGGGCGGAGGCGTACGGAGAGGAATGGTCTGCGACGCGGGTGCGGAGGGAACCGTCACCGGCACGGTGGCGGATCCCGCTCCCGGCACAGCCGGCGCGACCGCGGGCCCGGCGGCAGGCGCTTCCGGCTGAGGGCCGGGCGTCTGCGGAGCGGTGGCCGCCGGAGCCGAACCGCGCGCCCCCTCGGCCTTCTCCATCAGGCTGCGTTCCTTGCCGGCGAACAGGACCGCAAGCAGGACGGTGTTGATCATGAAAGCGGACCCCAGCCACACCGTGCCCTTCGTGAGCACGTTGCCGGCGCGGGATCCGAAGATGCTCTCGCCGACCCCGGACCCGAAGGCGAGGCCCAGCCCCTGGTCGCGCGCCTTCTGCAGCAGCACGAGCCCGATGACGAGGAGCCCGATCAGCGCCTCCACCACCACCAGCAAACCCTTGAGAATTTCCATCGCAGTCTCCCGGCTACGCCGTGCGCCCGGTCAGGCGCCGGCCTTGACGATCGCGACAAACGAGGCCGCCTGCAGCGCCGCGCCCCCGATCAACCCGCCGTCGATGTCCGGCTGGCCCATCAGTTCGCGCGCGTTGTCCGGCTTCATGCTGCCGCCGTACTGAATCCGGATGCCGTCGGCTGCCGCGCCGGCGAGTTCGCGCAGCAGCTTGCGGATGAAGGCATGGACCTCCTGCGCCTGCGCGGAGGTTGCGGTCTTGCCCGTCCCGATCGCCCACACGGGCTCGTAGGCGAGGACCAGCTTCTCCCAGTCGGCGCCCGTCAACCCCTCGAGGCCGGCGCGGACCTGGCGTTCGATCACCGTGAACGTGCTGCCGGCCTCGCGCTCGGCGAGAAGCTCGCCGACGCAGACGATCGGCTTCAGGCCCGCCGCCAGCGCGGCACGCGCCCGGCGGTTCACCGTCGCATCCGTCTCCCCAAAGTACTGCCGCCGCTCGCTGTGGCCGACAATGACGTAGGTCACGCCCTTTTCCTTGAGCATGTCCGCGGAAATCTCGCCCGTGAAGGCGCCGGACTTCTCCCAGTGCACGTTCTGGGCGCCGAGGCCGATCGGAGAGCCCGCGATGCCGTCCTGCGCGACCCACAGGTCGGTGAACGGCGGGCAGAGGACGCACTCGACGGCGTCGAATCCGCCCAGCGCGGCCTTGATCTCCGCCACGAGCGCCTTCGCCTCGTGGGCGGTCTTGTTCATCTTCCAGTTTCCGGCGACGATCTTCTTGCGCATGGATTCTCCCGTCCTAAAAGGGGGCATAGTAAGCCCCAACCGGCCACGGGAATCAAGCTTTTCCTCCGGTCCGTTTTCTCGCGGCTTGCGTTGCAACCATGGCTCGGGTAACGTCCTCGCCCGGTGCATCATGGTCAAAAAGCCTTTTGAATCGCGAGTTCAGGACCTCGTCTATAACATCGACGTGGGGATCGGCCTGCGCCTCGTGCAGGTCGGGCTCGGGTTGCTGGTTCTCCTTGCGTTGCTCCTCATCTTCACCGCGACCCAGTTCCACGGGCTGA
>CAYXFW010000107.1:5308-7882 GCA_964464305.1 uncultured Verrucomicrobiota bacterium | reverse complement strand
CCGGCCAGGACTTCATGTGGTATGCCAACGTGCCGAAGGACAAGGTCATCACGCCGGAATTCGGCCGGCGGTGCCTGCACGGCTACCTCGCGGCGATCAGCTATGTCGACGCCCAGGTCGGCCGCGTGCTCGACGAGCTCGACCGCCTCGGATTGCGCGAGCGGACGATCGTCGTCTTCTGGGGCGACCACGGCTACTACATGGGCGAGCACGGCTGGTGGGGGAGCAAGCACAACAACTACGAGGGCGCCACGCGCGCCCCCCTCATCGTCTCCACCCCCGCGATGAAGGCCCCCGGAAGGGCCACGAAGGCGGTCGTCGAGTTCATCGACATCTTCCCCACGCTGGCGGACCTTGCGGGTCTCGCCGCGCCGCCGGGGATCGAAGGACGGAGCCTGCGGCCGCTTCTCGATGACCCCGCGACGCCATGGTCCGCCGCCGCGATCAGCCGCTACCCGATGGGAGCCCGCGTCGGAACGGCACTGCGGACGGAACGCTATCGCTACGTTGAATGGGTCGACAAGGACGGCCGCTCCGCCGGGCGCGAACTCTACGATCACGAGACCGACCCGGCCGAGAATGCCAACGCGGCGGACGGCGCGCAACCCTCGCTTCTCGACGCTCTCGCCGCCCAGCTCCGCGCCACGGTCAAGCCCCCCGCCGCACGCTGATTCGCAGGGTGCCGGAGGGGCGTCGGACATGCGGCTTGCGCAAAGGCGTACGGTCGCCCGACGGAACGGCGAACGGCAGCGGCCGGGTTCAGCGGGCGAGCTTCACGATCCCGATGTCGTCGAACCACACGGCGCCGTCGTTGGCTTCCGTGTGCAGGACGGCCCGCAGCCAGCAGGCGCCGGGCGGCGCGGGCGTGTCGACCGAAAGTTCGCGCCACCCGGTGTCGGCCTTCACGATCTCGCTCTTCGCGTCGACCATGGGCAGGTAGGCGGTGTCGAAGAACTGCAGGGCGAGCCAGGTCGCGCCCGTGGCTGCGCGGGTGAGCACCGAGGCGGTGCCGCGATAGACCGCGCCCGCTTCGACCGGCGTCGCGCGCCGCCAGGATTGGCGCCATTCCAAACCCTTGGGGGGTGCCCAGAGGATCATCGCGGAGCGGCCGCCGGTCTTCACGGGTTTGTCCCAGTGCGTTCCGGCGCGATACCACTCGGCGCGGCCGGAGCGGTCGGCGAGGTCGAGCCATCCCACGTACCAGCCATCCGGCGTGCCGTCGCCGTCATCGGTCTCGAAGGATGGGTTGAAGACGAGGTTCGTGCCCGGCCGGCTCGGGGTGGACGGGGGCAACGGGTGCGGCGCCAGGGCGAGCGCGGTGTATATCGCATCGGCGCAGACGCGGGCGCACTCGTTTGCGCAGTCGATGGCGGCGGCCTCGTAGTCGGCGGGCTTTCCCTCGCGCAGCTTCGCCACGGCTCGTCGGACGACGTCAGGAACCAGTTCTCTGGCGCAGAGCGCGCGTGCCTCTTCCAACGGCACGCCGGCCTCCGCAAGCAACGGCGCGAGCCTCCGTTCGCTGGACGCCACGAGTCCGCTCACACGCTCGACCAATGCCGTGGCGGCCTCCGCCGGCGACGAGCCCAGCCGGCGTGGTGTGTAGCCTTCGATGTGGATGCCGTCGGTCTTTTGCGTATGGAACGCGCGGTGAATGGGCTGCATGTGCGGAAACGAGCCGCTGTCCTGGATGTAGTGGAACATCGCGCCGGCAATCCTCGCGGCGTCGGCCAGGTTTCCGGCTTTGAGCGCATCGATCGTCCTGCCGAAATACAGCGCGGCGACCGTCAACGAGTCCGGCGGACGATGCGGATAACCCTTTCCGGTCCGCAAGACGGGATCCCATCCGCAATAGAACGAGACGTCCCACTCGCGGCGCGTGTCTGGAAGCCGCGGCAGCGCCGGATCCGCATTGCCGCCGCCCCATTCGCCGTAGCAGGACCAGTTCAAATCAGGGAACTCGCAGTACACCCGGGCCATCGCGGGAACCTCGGGCGCGAGGATCGCGAGATCCTCCGGCGGCAGGACGGCGGTCGCCGCCGCGGTGATGTGGTGGTGCTCGCCGCCCCAGCCATGGGCGGACGTGATGCCCAGACACACCACGGCCACGGTCAGCGGAAAGTGGAGGACTGAGGACGACGGCGATGGGAAGCCGCCGCCACGGCGATCCGCTCCGGTCGAAGAGATCGTGCGGTTCCGAATGTTCTTCACAGACATGTCCTCGTGTACCGCACGCTAGCAGGCGGGGCAGGACCCTTCAAGGTCGGGGGCAGCGTTCGAGCCGCGCCTCACCGTCCAAGGCTTGGACGATGCGCGTCCCAAGGCTTCCAACCCTTGGAAGTTACGTGCGGGCGTTCAGTCGGGGACGATGGCGATGGCGTAGGTGCCGACGGATGGGACGGCGAACTCGACATTGCCATCGCGCAGGACGCCGGGCAGGGAGGCGTCGGCCGGGGTCTCCGGGCTGGCCAGGCGGACGTCCGGCGTCTTCGTCCATCCGCCCCGGACGCGCACGCGGATGTTCGCGGCGGGGACTTCGGGACGCAACGTGTCCGCCGCGGCCAGCACGCCCGCCAG
>CAYXFW010000107.1:0-5298 GCA_964464305.1 uncultured Verrucomicrobiota bacterium | reverse complement strand
GGCGGGTCACTTCGACCACGAGCCCCGGCGGACCGTCGACGATCGCGGACGGGCCGGACGGGCCGAGCCTGCGCACGGCGGCGACGAGGTCATCCTCCGGCTCGAGGCGTGCGACCTGCGCGGCCGGGAGATCGTCGAGGACCGGCGCCGTGCGGGGGATCATCCATTCGTCGTGCGTGGCGAGGGGACCGATTGCGCAGATGCGGCCGCCGCGGCCGGCGAAGCGGCGGACGGCGTCGACGTGGGAGTCCGAGAGCGCCACGCAGCCGGCCAGTACGAGGACGCGGTCCGCGGCGAGGTCTGCGAGGTCGGCGTCGTGGACGATCTCGAACGGAAGGCGGCTGTCGAGGAGAGTTTGTTCGGCGCGCGCCGTCAGCTTTCCGGGCTTGCGGTCCGCCATCGTCTGGGAGGGGAAGCTGCGCAGGACGGCTGCGTCGGCGACGGCGATGGTGTCGCGGAAGAGGTCGCGTCGTCCGTGGTAGAACTCGATGAAGGGCTTCAGGGCGGGGGCGACGGGGTTCGTCCAGCCCGGGCGGTTGACGAGGTTGGCGAATTCGAACCATGCGATGCAGCCGAGGCAATCGGGATTGAAGGCCATGGCCTCGGCAGCCTCGACGGGTGTGGTCGTGTAGGCGAACACGATGTTGTTCAGACGCCGGGCGACCTTGTAGGTGCGAAGCCGGGCGCCCCACCGGCCGGTGTCGAACGGCGCGTTCATACCCTCGGCCCAGAAGGCCTCGCCGCCGGCCAGAATGCGGCGGTGATCGATTGGGGGTGCGATCGTCGCGCCGACGCCCGCGGGATTGCATTCCATCAGGATGTCCGGGCGGAGACTGCGCGCATAGCGGGTCATATCGGCGTAGGAGTCCGCGAGCGACTGGCAGGTGAAGTCCTGCCACGCGCGGAACAACGGACTGTCCGGCTTGCCGATCGGAGGGATGGCGGTGGCCGCGTCGGCGTCCGTGATGCCCATGGCCTGCCGCTGCGGTGCCGTGAGCTGTGTGGCGAGGAACGCGCGAAACCGGTCCGTCGAGTTCCGGTCGCTGCCGGGACCGTAAACGTAGTTGTCGAAGTGGACCAGGTCGGTCCTGACGTCCTCGACGGCGAAGCGGACAAGGCGGCGGTAGAAGGCCCGGGCCTCGGGATGATTGCGGTCCCAGTAGTACCGGTAGGGTGCCTGCCCGTACGCCACCGGGTCGCCCTTCGCGTCGCGCAGGACCCACTCGCGGGCGCCGGGCATTTCGCGGAAGAACGGCTCCCAAAGGAAGGCGCCGCTGAAGGCATAAACGCCGACGCGCAGTCCGGCCTCGCGGCACATCGCGGCGAAGCGGACGGCGTCGGCCATGCTCTCCCGTTCCGCCTCCAGTCCCGCGCCCTTGTAGCTGTGCATCATCACGAAGTTGACACCCAGGGCCTTGAGCCGCGCGAGCGTTTCAGGGCTGTGTTCGCGGGCGTAGGCGGCACGCTCGTCCGCCGTGGGCTCGCGGTATCCGCCGCCGTCGCGACGGAGCCGGAAGGCCAGCGGTTCCCAGCTTCCGGCCATCACGATGCCATCCTGGCGCAGCCAGGCGGGGCGCCGGTCGGGCGGCAGGGTCAGGGCATCCCCGGCGGCCATTCCGGCCACGCTGCAGGCGGCGATCAACAGCGAGGCGGCGTGGCGAATGGAGGGTCGGGGTCCGGTCCGGTGGAACGAGTCGTTCATGGTAACCTCGCGGGGAGCGGCGGGGGCACGGAAAGGCGCTGCCATTCGGGCGCGAGGGCGAGGAGGGATGCGGGGACGTCGCCCGTCCATCCCTGCAACACGGCGCGGGTCCGATTCTCCGTCTCCCGCACGAAGGCCAGGTCGGCGCGTGCGGGTAGCTCGATGTGGAGAGAGCCTGCTTCAAGCCGCTGAAGGCCGCCGGCTGCGAAGGCGGCCACGGAGCCGTCGGCGGCGAACCGGATGGCCACGAACCCGACCGCATCGACCGTCACCGCGTGTCCCTGCACGGTGAATGTCTCGCGGATCGGGTCACCCTCGGGGTTCTTCGCCCCGGCGATGCGGATGCAGGTTCCGTCGGTGAGCATGGCGTGCCCGTCCGCGGGTGGAACCGGGTGGGTGGCTCCCTTGCGCTCCCACGCGGTGACGGGGGCGACGCCGGTGTCACGGAGGAACTTGACGACCTCCGCCTCGCAGGCGCTTTCGTCGTCGAAGCGGCGCACACGGGCGCCGAGTTGCGTCGCGGCGTCCAGCGGGCGTGCGTCGGCGTCCTTCGTCCATCCTCCAACCTGAAAGAGCGCGCTCGTTCCACCGGCCGCGCGGCGGAAGAAGTCCAGTTGCTTCGCATCCCCGAACTCGGGTCGGTAGAGGACGACGGCGCGGTACCGCTGGGAGCCCAGGGCGACGCGGCTGTCGGCATCGATGCGCAGGGCCGGTCCGGCCGCGAGGGTCGAGGGCAGCACATCCGCCGGGTAGCCCGCGGCGCAGAGAGCGGATGCGAGTTCCAGGCCGACGCGGTCGTAGGAGGAACCGGCCCAGTTCATGGCGGCGGCGTGGCCAAAGACCACGGCGACGGGGCAGTCGAGCGGCGCGCGCGTGATGAAGTCGAGCATACGCAGTCGGGCCAGGCCGGCCCTGAGGGGTTGGCGCATCAGGTCCAGGTGTCCGTCGCCGGCCTTCGGATCGGCGCGCGGGTAGATCGGATGCACGTTCAGCCGGCCGCCGCCGAGGGCGCCGGACCACATCTCGCGGAGGTAGGGCTCTGGCGTCCGCGCGTAGTACTGGTTGTACCAGAGGGGGAAGCCCCATCGCTTGGCCAGGGAGGTCCGGCAGGGATACGGCGCCTCCTCGTCGGTCTGTCCGATGTCGCGCGTGGCGTCCCACCAGTCGAGTCCGTGTTTGCGGAACTCCTGGATGCCGGGGTAGGCCGTCCATGTTGCGTGGGTGACGACGAAGGACGCCGGTCCGAAGGCGGCCTTTCCGGCGCGGTAGAAATCGTCCTCGATGGCCGCGTTGCGCTCGCGGGTCAGGGTGCGGTAGCGGTTGATCGCCGCCTCGCGTTCAGCGGTCTGTCCCTCGGCGCCGAGCATCATCAGGAGCGCGTCGCGCACGAGGTCGCGACCGCCCGAGCGCTCCGCGTAGACCTGCGCGAAGGCCTGCGAGTACCAGGCGCGGTCGTGGGCGGGGTTGCCCGAATGGTCCGGCGGGAATCCCCATTCGTCCTTCATCACGCCCGCGAGTGGAAGGTCCGCGAAGCTCCGGACGATTTCGCGTTGAAAGGACAGCAGGTGCGGCGCGAAAACGTCCGGCGTCAGGTAGGTGTGCGACGCGATGACGCACGTGCTGCGCCCGGCAACGGCGGCAAGGGTCACGGCGAGCTTGCGGGGCCCGGCCGCCGCCGCACGCACGTCTTCGACGGGCACCTCGCGCCACGTGGTGGGATCGATCCCTGCGGCGGTGCGGGCGAATGTGTACACGCGGACCAGTCGGGTGGTGAGACATTGGTACGGGATCGTGCCGCCCGTCATGTGGTCGGTCAGATCCCTGCCCGCGAACGTCACTTCCGCGGTTCCGTTCGACGGGAGGTCGACCGTCTTCAGCACGAGTTCCTCCTGCTGCTCGTCCGGGAAGCGGGCGCGGAAGGCGCGGCGGGCGAGGCGCACGTCGAGATCGAACGCGACCTGGAGTCCGAGTTGGTTCGCATGGCGCACGGCGCGGCCGATCTGTTCGCGGATGGCCGGGTCGGTGAGTTCGCCCTTGGAGATCCGCAGACTGGTCGAGAGAAGGGTGTAGGGGGTGTGGGCGGCGGCGGCATCGAGGAATTCGCGGAAGCCGTCCGGTTCCAGCGTGGCATCCTTCCAGAACCATGCGCCGATCACCGGCGGCCAGCCAGCCCCGGCCGGCCGGAGAGGGATGTCATCCGCCCCGGCCCCGGCGCAAAGTAGAAGGCACAGAACCGCGGACGAGCTCCTCATAGGGGACCTCAGGTCAAATGTTGGCCGCCGTCGACGAACAGGATCTGGCCCGTGACCGAGTCGCTGCGGGCGAGCCAGACGACCGCGTCGGCGATCTCCTCCGGGCCGACCGGTCGGCCGGAAGGGATGAAGCCTGCGCGGTCGCGGATGTAGTCGGGACCTTCGCCCGGGGGCGGGAGCACGGCGCCGGGGGCGACGGCGTTGACCGTGATCCGGGGCGCCCAATGGAGGGCGGCCGACCGCGTGGCCTCGGCGAGGGCCTTCTTGGTGAGTTCGTAGGGGACGCATGATGGATCGACGCCCGCAATGCGGCGGTCGAGCAGGTTGACGATCCGTCCCAGCCTGCCTTGCGCGGCGAAGGCGCGCATCAGGAGCAGCGGTGCATACAGGTTGATCGCGAACTCGGCGTCCAGCTTCACGGCGTCCAGGCTGTCGGGGGTGTCCTTGTGGAAGACGGCCGCATTGTTCACGAGGATGTCGACCGGACCCGCCGCGGCGATGGCGTCGCGCAGAATCCCTTCGACGGCGTCCGTCTGGGCGAGGTTGCCGCTCACGGTGAAGGCCATGTCACCGGTCGCGCGAATTTCCGCCGCCAGTTCCTTTGCAGCGGCGCCGGAAGCGTGGTGGTGGATGACGACACGCGCGCCGGCCCGGGCGAACGCGAGGCAGATGGCGCGTCCGATCCGCACCGCGCCGCCCGTCACAAGAACGGTCTTTCCTTCGAGTTCCATTGCGCTCCTGCTACAGTGTCGCCGCCGGGCGCCTCCGGGGCAAGGTGGAATGCACGTTGCCGCCGGGTCCGGCCTCGGACAACGTGCCTGAATGATCGGCCGCGTCAAGCTCGATTGGAATTCGGTCCGCGCGATGGCATCGCGCGTCCGACTCCCACACTTTGTGAAGTGTGGGACTGGGGTTGCGCGGGCGGGGGCGGTCGCGCTAGCCGTGCAGGTGGCGTTCTGGTTCTTCGGAGCCGGGTCCCGGGATGCGCACTGGCTCGTCGCGCCGGTCTGGATGCTGGCGGCAGTTCTCGGGCTGCGATACGGCGGCGGCTTCGCGGGCGCGGGACTGTTTCTCCGGGCCGGTCGTCCGGGGCGTGTGACGTCCGCGCTCGGGGTGCTGTTCGGACTCGCGTGGGCCGCGGCGCTTGCCCGGATGTTCCTCGCATTCCGCTTCGGGGCCTACGATCTCGGCATCTACAGCAGCGTCGCCTTCAACACGGCGCACGGGATGCCGTTCTTCTCGTCGGTCCAGCAAATGAACCATCTCGGCGAGCACTTCTCGCCGATCGTAGCGGCGTTTGCGCCGCTGTACCGCGTGGCGCCGACGCCGGTCTGGCTGCTCGCG
>CAYXFW010000106.1:4913-7901 GCA_964464305.1 uncultured Verrucomicrobiota bacterium | reverse complement strand
GCAATGGACTTCATGCACCTGGCCGATGGCGCCGGCCCAGATGTACTCGCACAGGCGGCGGCATCCTTCGTTCGAGTGGCCGTGCTGCCCCATCTGCGTGACGACACCGCAACGCTTCGCCTCATCCCGGAGCAGTCGCGACTCATAGACCGTGTGCGTCAGGGGCTTCTCGACATACACGTGGATGCCCCGGCGGATGGCCAGCAATGCCGGCGCGGCGTGCTGGTGGTTGGGCGTGGCAATCACCGCCGCGTCCAGTTCCTTGCCCATTTCGTCGAACAGCCTGCGGTAGTCGGAGAAAGTCTTGATCGCGGCGGTGTCCGCCGACGGATCCGTCTTGCGGACCTGCGCCAAGGCCGCCTCGATGCGGCGGCGGTCGGGATCCGCGAGCGCCACGACCCGCTCTTTGCAGCATTCGGGCAACAGTTGGTCGACGCCCCGGTTCCCGCAGCCGATCACCGCGACACGCAACGGCCTCTTTGCGGGTGCCGCGCTTTGGCCGCGTGCGTCCAGGATCGACAGGCCGCCGACGCCGGCCGCCACCGTTTTGATAAATTCACGTCTCTTCATTGTCTTTCTCCCCTGGTGCTAGAGCCGCCACCCTTCGCGGTACGACGTCTCCAGATGGCGGTTGAGTTCCGGCATATTGGTACAACGCATCCCGGTCGAATCCCATTCGACGCGTTTCCCAACACCCGCGTAGACGGCGATGTTCCCGAGCAGGACGAGTTCCGTCAGTGGTCCCGCGTGATCGAAGTTCGAGCAGGCTGGTGCCGCGCCGCGACTCGCCCGGAAGCAATCCTCCTGGTGCGTGCCTCTGATACGCGGCACAGTACGGGGCGGTTTTGGAAAGGCGCGCTGCGCTTCCTCGGGGACCATTCGGAACCCATCGCCGTGCCGGCCCATGGTGAAGACTCCTTTGTCGCCGATGAACAGAGATCCCTCCGTAGTGAATTGCCGATTGTATTTCTTCTCCAATGCGGTCCGGATCGGAGGTGCATAGGCAAGATCGAGTCTCATACGTCTGTGACCACCTTCATTTACGGTATCCTTGTTGTATGGTGCTCCATGCGCGATGCCGTCATACCAGTAGAGCTTGAGAGGGGGCAACTCCCCTCGGGCGGGGAAGTCCCAGCGGATACGGTTGCGGATCGGCCAGCTTTCGTCGCTGCCGCCATACACCTCTTCCAGTTCAACCGATGCAGGGCTTGCGAGCTTCAATGCCAGGTAGGCGTGGTTGATGATGTGGCAACCCATGTTGCCTATGGTGGCGTTGCCGAAATCGCGCCAGGCATTCCAGAAGAAATTCAGCAGTCCGTCATGGAAATCGCGATGAGGTGCGCCACCAAGCCACAGATCCCAGTCAAGCTCTTTGGGAACTGGAAGAGTGGGTGGGCGTGGGGTGTTGGGGGGGAGTCCGTCAACGCGGTCGCTCCAGCAGTGGACCTCACGTATAGTGCCGATGGCACCCGCCTGAAAGTACTCGCACAGGAGGCGGGGGCCCTCTGTTGATTGCCCCCAATTGCCCATCTGCGTGGCAGCGCCGTAGCGACGGGCCTCTTCCGTAAGCATGCGAACTTCGGCGATCGTGTGAGCAAGCGGTTTCTCCAGATACACATGAATCCGGCGACGTATGGCCATCAATGCGGGCAGTACGTGGTGGTGTATTGGTGTGGCGATGATTACAGCGTCCAGATCCTTCTCCATCTCGTCGAACATCTTGCGGTAATCGGCAAACACTCTGATTTTGGATGTGTCCGTGCCTGGTGACACCTCGTTGACCCGCTTCATGGCCTTTGCGATCTGACGACTATCGGGATCCACAAGCGCTACGAGTCGCTCACCGTCGGTCTCCGGGTGGTGAGTGTGCGTGCCATCCTGTGACTTAACACTTGTTCCCTGTCCGAGGATTGCCGGGATATGTGCATAGTTGCCATACTCCCCGCAGCCGATCAAAGCGACGCGCAGAGGCTTTTCCGCTGGCGCCGCACTTTGACCGCGTGCGTCCAGGATCGACAGGCCGCCGACGCCGGCCGCCACCGTCTTGATGAAATTACGTCTCTTCATGGTTGTCTCCCTCTCTTACACATCGAGCGGCATTCCGCATGTCTCCAGATGGCACCTGTGTACGGCGTAATCATGTGCGTAGGTGTAGGGGCTGACCATCTCCCCGTTCAAGACGGCGGCGAACTCCCGCCACTGGTCTTCGTAGCGGTCTTTCAGGGGCGGCATTTCGACGGTCTGTACGCCCTTCTTGAAGCCGCCGCGGTCTTCCTCCAACGCCAGCTTGAGAACGCCACCGGACATGTTGCCCTTGGATTCCAGCGGCTGGATGAGGATCGTTCCCTTGTCGCCCATCACCGTGAGATGCCGGCGCTGAAAGCCCTGCGCCTCGGTGATGCAGGTCCGGATCGTGGCCAGCCGGTCGCGGGAAAACTCGAAAACGGCCAGACCATTGTCGAGCACGCCGTCGGAGCGGGTGCGGCGAAGGAAGGGCCGGATCTTTTCAGGCTCGCCCATGAGCGTCACGACGAGATCGATCAGATGGCAGGCGAGAATGTACGGAATCCCGCCCTTGTAGGTTTGGATGAGCTTCCGGTAGCCGTCCCCGTCGTAGCGACTCATGGCCGCATCGAGATCGAACACGTTTCCGATCAGGCCGTCTTTCACAGCCTTGATGCAGAACTGCACGGCCGGGTTGTTCCGATACATGTAGCCCACCTGGACGGTCAGGCTCTTGGCTTTCGCCTCGTCCAGCAATTGTCTGAACTGCGGCAGCGACTCGCCACAGGGCTTGTCCAGATGGATATGCTTGCCCGCCCGGATGCAGCGCAGGGCGACCGGGATGGGCAAGCGCTCCTCGGTCTCGACCGCCACAGCCTGAAGGCCGGGAGTCGCCAGCAGCTCTTCATGGCGCATCCACTTCAGTCCCCTGTAGCAATCGCTGTTCGGGGCCTTTCCGAGCACGTTGGGGTCGTCCCCCGCGAT
>CAYXFW010000106.1:2561-4903 GCA_964464305.1 uncultured Verrucomicrobiota bacterium | reverse complement strand
TTGATGGGGGAGCGCTTGGCGGGCAGCACGTCCTGGGCGTCGGACAAGCCGCCAGGCAGGGCCGCCGCCGCTGCGGCAAACCCGGAGGCAGTGAGAAAGGTGCGTCGTGAAAAGGGTGTTTGTTTCATGGATTGTTGATCCCTTATCATCACTCACCGGATACGAAATCGCATGTCGGACGGTGTGGGCACCCTGCTTCGCTCCAGCCGCTCCGCAGGCAGGCGTGCCCGTCGGGACCGGCCAGTAGAAGCCTTGTCATGGTGAAGACGCTGGCAGAACGCCGAAGGGAAGGCAAGTACGACAAGCGAAGGCCCGCCAAGCCGCATTGTCCGGCCCAAGCGCGGTGGAGAGACATGCCGGGGGGATAGGGACATAGAAGCAGTGGCGGTGGCGCGGCCGCGAAGTGAATACGGCGTGGAGAGTTTGCAAGATACGGGTATGAAGTCTGTTGCGTATTGCGGAGGCGGGGGGAGCATCCTTCCAACGGTTGGAAGGGCGGCGGGGCCACCGTCCGAACCTTGGACATCGCCCCTCCCGGGGTTCTGGCGCGCCACTGTTTCTATGTCCCCATCCTCGACCGGTTCCTGCGAAAGAGCTTGGCGCCCCCGGCGCTCGGAGAAAGAGCCGGGCTGGGCGGTGGGCCGCCGTGGATCGGACTGCGGCGCGTTCCGCCGTCAACGCTTCATGCCCCGGCCTTCACCGAGTTTCTTGAGCATGGTCTTGATGTCCTTGGCGCCCTTGATGGCCACGTAGAGGGTGACGGTCGAATACCAGGTCACACAAATCATGGCCAGCGCCCACCAGAAGGGATGTCCACCGGTATTCATGCATGTTCCTCCGCCACGGTTTGCGTGTTGGTTTCGTTCCCGCCAGGCTTCCAGAGCGATCCGATGATCATGCCCAAGGCGGCTCCCGCATAGGCCGCGATTCCGGAATAGTAGGGCCCGATCTTGTCCGCCAGCGGGGCCAGGCCCGGGATCTTCTGCATGGTGAGATAGGCGATCGGCACCGCGGCGCCCAGGATGATGCCGCCGAAGGCGCCCCAGCTGTTGGCCCTCTTCCAATAGCAGCAGGCGATCAGCAGGGATGACATGCTGGAGAGGTAGATGGAGCCGGTCAGGGTGAGATAGTCCCAGACATTGCCTTTGATTTCATAGAACAGGCCGAAGATCATGAGGTAGACCCCGATCAGGGCCACAATCATGCGGTTGACCAGGATGCCTCTCTTCTCCGACCACTGGGTCCGGCGGAAGGGCGCGGTGATGTCGTTGTAGATCACGCTGCCCCAGGTCAGCATGTACGAGGAATCGGTGGACATGTCCGCAGCCAGCATGGCCGCGATGAGCAGACCCATCAGGCCGATGGGCACAAACAGGCTGAGGAACTTCGGCATGGCGTGCAGGGAGGCCTCCTGCTCGACCTTGCTGGCCACGGAGAGCACACCCTGGTCGGCCTCCGACAGCTCCGCAGCCGGGCGGGCGCTCAGCTCGGCGTTCAGCTCCCTGGAGCGCTCGATCACCTGCGTCCGCTGCTCCGGAGTCAGCGCCTTGACGTCGGCATCGCCGCGCAGCTCCAAAGCGACGACTTCCGTCGTGCGGAGGTCCAGGAGGTGCTGCCGGTTGACCGGCTGGGACAGCATCCAGAGCGCCGCCATGCCCCACATGCCGGGGATGAGGAAGCGGGCCACGAAGAAGAAGGCCGTGCCCGTGTACACCTTGCGGCCGGTCTTCTGGTTCTTGGCTGCCAGCACGCGGGCAATGCTGGTCTGCCAGGTCAGGGTGGCCGAGGTCTGGACCAGGATCTGGAAGATCAGAAACGGCCAGCCGAGCCCGGGGTGCTTGATCGGATTGAAGCCGCCTTCCCCGACATTCGTCCGCACCGTCTCCACCAAGTTGGCGAAGCCGATGTTCTTGAGGATAAGGAAGGTCACCGCGATCAACCCTGCGCTCATGACGATGAATTGGAGGAAGTCGGTGATCAGCACGGAGAGCATGCCGCCCAGAATGGTGTAGGTCGCCACCGCGATCAGAAGGATGGCCATGATGAATTGGAGGTGGGTCAGCCGGACGAAGCCGAGGTTCACCGTGCCGGCGCCCAGGTTGGTCACCGTGATCAGGAAATCTCCGCCGATCTTGAGGAAGACGCCCATGTTGAGCAGGCCGCCCATCACGATCACCACGCCGGCCAGCCAGCGTGCCTTCGGCCCGAACTTCCGGTCGAACAGTTCGGGAATGGTGAGCACCCCCGACTCGCGCAGCGGCTTGATACAGAAACCGGTGAGGCCGATGACGAACATGGCGACGCACTGGCACAGCCCGGGGATGGAGCCCGAGAAGCCGTTC
>CAYXFW010000106.1:0-2551 GCA_964464305.1 uncultured Verrucomicrobiota bacterium | reverse complement strand
GTACCCCGCCTGTGCCGTGTACATGCAGGTGATGATGCCGAACTCGGTTGCGGCCAGGGACGCGATGCCGAGGTAGACGTTCATCTCCCGTCCGGCGACCAGGAAATCCTCCACCCTGCCCACGTAGCGCCGGACCATCAGCCCGGCGACCATGGTGGCGAGGATGTACAGGCCGACGATGCTACCGTCGATGGCCCAGCTGAAATGCGACATGAGCGTTATCCGATCACTTGCCCCCGGTCCCCGGCACCGGGCTGTTCACTGCGTTCAGGATGGCGCGCGCGATGGCCTGCATCCCCTTGTCGCCCGGATGCGCTGCGACACCGGCGTGCGGAAGCGCGCGCTCCGACCGGGCGTAGTTGGACTCGTCCGCGGCCAGCGATCCGATGTCCACGAAGATCCCGCCCTGTTCCCGGCAGACATCCCTCAAAACCGTGTCCTTGGCGGCGTTCGACCAGAAGCAGCTGCGGACGACGAGGACCGGCTTCCGGTCGCCGCGAACCGCGGACAGCAGCGTCCGCAGGCCCCCGGCGAACGCCGTCTTCGCCTCCCTGGAATCTGGTGCGGGCATGTTCTCGCCGATGGCCAGAACGATGAGGTCGGCGCCGAATCCGATGGCGTCCGCCAGTTTCGCGCCGGCGTCGTAGCCGGCGGGCTGCCGTTCGAAGTCGGCGATGTTGCGGATCATGATCTCCGGCGCCGGGCCGCCCGCCGGGGCCAGGCCGCGTGCGGCGAGGTGGACGAAGTCCCTGTCCTCCGCGCTGGCCGCCATGCCCCAGTTCCCGGTCCAACCGATGTCCTGCTTGGGACCGTGCCGCGTGACGCTGTTGCCGAGGAACAGAACTTTCCGGAACGCGGGCTGTCCACCCGCCGCGGGGAACATCGAGACGCGGAACTTCGTGCAGCCGTACGGAACGAGCGCGATGCGCTCCGGTGGCCCCTGCGCGGAGAGCGGACCGGCGGGAAGGCACGGCGCCTGCGGGTCGGGGTTCCATGCAACCGGCACGGCGCTCACCCGGAGGACCAAGGGCGATGCCAGCGGCCAGTCCCACCGGACCGGCATGGGCCGGCGTTCGACGGCGATGTCGGCCCCCGCCGGATCCAACGCGTAGTTCCACCTGGCCGACGGGTCCGGGATGTTCGGGTCGTCCATGTCGCGTATGGGCAGGGCGAACAGAAGCGGGCCGCAGGAGACCGACGCGTAGGCCGCGCCGCGGGTGCTCCCCGCCTCGGGAATCGAGACACGCGACGCCCGGTGCGCCCCGTCACGCTGGACCTCGAGGTTGTTGTCGCGCCCCGTCTCGATTCTCGCGCGCATCGGGAAGCGCAGCCGGACGATGTCGCCCGGTTCCCACGTCCGGCTAACGCGCGCAAAGCCCCCCGCGCGCTCGCCGTCCGCGATGGCGGCGCCGTTCACCTCAATCCTCGGATCCGCGCACCAGCCGGGAATGCGGAAGCGGATCGGAAACCTGGCGGCCCGCGCAGGCTTCACGGTGACCTCGATGGTCTCTTCGAACGGATACGCGGTCGCGCAGGTGATTTCGACGGGCACGCGGTCGGCCGCGAGGGCCTTGACCGTGCAGGGACCGTAGCAGGTCGCGGCCACCCCGTTGTCATACGTGGCCATCCACATGTGCGTTACGTAGTACGGGATGATCCGGTTGAGCGCGGCGGTGCAGCACAGCGGCGCGTGCGTCCGCCGGTACGTGCCGCCCCTGGCACGCGGTCCGTGGGGGTAGTCCGGTGAGCCCTCGACCAGCCGGTTCGGACTTTGGAAATAGACGTGCGTCTTGAAGTCGCGCGACACGGTGGCGGGCCCTGCGTTGAAGAACGCGCGCTCGAGGCGGTCGGCCAGGCGTCCCTCCCCGCTCACGGCGAGCAGAGCCACTTGGCTCCAGACGTATCCGGCCACGTCGCATGTCTCGGTTCCCCGGAACGCGCCCGTCGGGCCGTACCATTCGTCGGCGACCGGCGCGCCGTGCGGCTGCATGGCGACGCGCTCGATGAATTCGTGCCACGCGAGGGCCGCATCGAGATACGCGCGCCGGCCCGTCCAGAGGTATCCGAGCGCCCAGGGCGTCGTGCTCTCCAGGAAGTGCACGACGTGGTCGTTCTCGACGCCCGCCGCCGCGTCAGGCGCCGTGCGGTAGCGGTTCCAGGACGTGCCCCCGGGATTCACGCCGCCGCCGTCCTCCGCGAAGAGCGCGGTCAGCGCCGCCGCGATCGCCTTGTTGCCCGTCCAGGTGTACGTGTCGAACGCTGGCCACGGGTTCGACATGCCCCACGCCATGCGAAGCCAGCCGCGGCCGTCGCCGTAGGCCGTCTCGAGCGCGTCCAGCACGCGCCGGTCCTCCGAACCCGCGTAGTAGCCGGTCATGGCGCGGCCCAGCAGGCCGCTCGCCCAGAGGGGCCACGCGTGATCGACGGCGCTCCCCTTCACATCGTCGGGGTTGTTCTTGTCGAGCCACCAGAAGAAGAGGATGCCGTCCGGATTCATGCGGCTCACGACCACGTCGAGGCGTCCCTTCGCCTGCCGGATCAGCCCCTCGTC
>CAYXFW010000105.1:0-7960 GCA_964464305.1 uncultured Verrucomicrobiota bacterium | reverse complement strand
ACCCGGCGTCCCGCCGTCAGCGAGAATGCCGGCTGGGCCTTCGCTGTCGCAACCGCCGCCTCCACGGCCGCGGGAGGCGCCTTGGCCTCCTCGGCCGCCCGCCGGGCGAACTCGGCACGTAGTTCGCGCCGGACCGCGCCCGGAGCGAGCTTCTGCATGGGCACCGGCAACGCCGGGATCAGGCGGCAGGTCAGCGACTCCGCAAACGGGTGCCGGCCGCTCTGCGCCCATTCGCCATACGAACAGAAGCGGTAGTCCGCCGGATCGGCCACCATCCCGGCCCGCACGGGGTTGCGCTCGATGTAGGCCCAGCAGGCCCAGAGCGCCTGACCGGAATCCAGAACTGTATTCTTGAACCGGCCTGCCCACAAAGGTCCCCGACGACGGACGGCACGGGAGCGGTTGAACCAGGCCGTGAACAGGTGCTGGAGATGGCGCATGAACCAGCTGACGTCCCGCAACCGGGCCCGCCATTCGCCACAGAGCTTGCTGCCCGGCAGCAGGCGGCGCTGGCCGCGGTGAAAGGCCTCGAACCGAAGGATGGTCTCCTCCTCCGTCGGCCGCTCCTCGGGAGACTGCAGCAGGATGTGGAAGTGGTTGGACATGAACAGATACGCCACGACTCGTACGGTGTAGAACCTTGCGACCCTCCGGAGGATGCGGACGAACTGCTCCTTCTCAGCCTCTCCGAACGGCCGGTCGTCCGAGGTGCCGACCGTGCGGTTGTAACAGTGGTGCCAGGTGTCCCGGTACTCCGGCTTCAGTCGCGCATGTCGCATGGCAGCCTCCCTCCGGCCCATCCCCATGACAGGCCCATCCAAAGGAAGAAGCCACGCCGGCGGAATTCCGGAACTTTCTCGCACTGTTTCTCTGTCCCTACCGGCGGCGGGAGATTGGGAGACCAGGTGAACAGCAGAATATCGAATATCGAACGGCAGAATCACGAAGGCCGGACATCGATCCCGGCCGCTGTTTCTCTGTCCCTGCTATTGATGCGCGGCGGTGCTGCGGTTGACGCCGGGGGCCGGGGGGATCAGCATCGGGGCATGATGCGGAGGGAAACCATGAGACGGACGATCGCGGGGATGATGATCGGGGCGGTTGTGGCGGCGGGGGCGGCGGAGCTGCCGGATGCGTCGTGGAAGAAACTGCCGCAGTGGCGGGGATTCAACCTGCTGGAGAAGTTCAACGCCGGGCACAACGAACCGTTCCGCGAGGACGACTTCCGGATGATCTCGGAACTCGGCTTCAACTTCGTCCGGCTGCCGATGGATTACCGGTGCTGGATCGTCGACGGCGACTGGCGGCGGCTGCGCGAGGACACGCTCAAGGAAATCGACCAGGCGGTCGGGTACGGGAAGCGGTACGGCGTCCACGTCGCCCTGAACTTCCACCGCGCACCGGGCTACACGGTCGCGACGCCGAAGGAGGCCAAGTCGCTCTGGACCGATCCCGAGGCGCAGGAGGTTTGCGCGATGCACTGGGGGGCGTTCGCCAAGCGTTACAAGGGCGTTCCGAGCCGCAACCTCAGCTTCAACCTGCTCAACGAGCCCGCCGGCGTCGAACCCGCGGCGCACGCGGCGGCGATCGGGACGCTGGTGGCCGCGATCCGCGCGGAGGATCCGGACCGGCTCATCATTTGCGATGCGCTGCAGTGGGGGAACCTGCCGGCCGACGATCTGATCCCGCTCAAGGTCGCGCAGGCGACGCGCGGGTACGTTCCGATGGAGGTCTCGCACTACAAGGCGTCCTGGGTCGGCGCCCGGGACTGGCCGCGGCCGTCGTGGCCGATGCTCGACGCGCCCGGCTGGCTGGCCGGTCCGGCGAAGAAAGCCCAGGGCGGGCCGTTGCGCATCGAGGGCCCGTTCGACGGCGTGACCGCGCTGCGCGTGCGCGTGGCCGTGGTCTCCTCGCGGTCGAAGCTGGCGGTGCAGGCCGATGGGAAGACCGTCTTCGAGCATCTCTTCCAGTGCGGCCCCGGCACGGGGGAGTGGAAGACCGTCGTCTTCCGGCCGGAATGGAAGGACTACCAGAATGTCTACGATCGCGACTACGAGGTCCCCGTGCCTGCGGGGACGAAGACGCTGGTGATCGACAACGTCGAGGGCGACTGGATGACGCTGTCCGAGGTCGCGCTGCGCCGTGCCGGCGGCACCGAGGATGTCGGGGTCTTGCGTCCGGCCTACGGCCAGAAGCCCGCCCCCATGACGTATCGCCCCGGAGCCGCCACGGCCTTCCAGGTTCCGGGTCCGTCGGGGCGCGCGTGGCTCGCGGAGAACTGCGTCGCGCCGTTCCGTGCGCTCCAGGCGAAGGGCGTCGGTGTCATGGTCGGCGAGTTCGGCGCGTACAATCACACGCCGCATCCGGTCGTGCTGCGCTGGATGGGCGACTGCCTGGCCAACTGGAAGGACGCCGGCTGGGGTTGGGCAATGTGGAATTTCCGTGGATCCTTCGGCATCCTCGACAGCGGCCGCGCCGATGTCGCGTACGAGGATTTTCAGGGTCACAAGCTCGACCGGAAGATGCTCGACCTGTTGCTGGCGAATTGAAGGTCGCCCGGCGGACAAGTGCTTCGGTGTGCAGGAAGGCCGCGACCATCCAGCTTCGCGATGCGCTTCGCCGCGACAAGCCGGTCGCGGCTACATCAACGGCACATGGCCCAAACGTCCTTCTGTAGCTGCGACGGTTGGTCGCGGCGGGCAAGCGCTCCGGTGAAGAGCCATGCGCCCGAGGCGCACTCGGGCGTGTGTTGCTTCTTGCCTGGCGCGGGCCGCAGGTCCAGAATCGCCGTCATGAACCACAAGACATGCGGGTTGGCGGTGCTGGCGATGGCGGTATTCCTCGGCGGGGCGGCCTGGGCCAAGGACAAGGAAACCAAGGCGCCGGAGGAAGCCACGCTCGACCAGTTCACGATGGGCGACGTGTTGAACGGCGTCCCCTTCAAGGCGGAGGAGCTCAAGGGAAGCCCCGCGGTGATCGAGTTCTGGGGCGTGCATTGTCCCCCCTGCGTGGCCTCTCTCCCGGAGCTGGCCAAGCTGCAGAAGAAGTACGACTCGAAGGGTCTGAAGATCGTCGGCGTCCACCGCCAGCAAGCGCCGGACGAGGAGATCCTGAAGGTGCTCAAGACCGCCAAGGTCTCCTATCCCGTGGTGCGGACCGGCACGGCGCCGCTGAAGAACGACGGGATTCCGCATGCCTTCGTGTTCGGCCGCGACGGCAAGATGGTCTGGCGGGGCAGCCCTCATGACGAGGAGTTCATGAAGGCGGTCCGCTCCGTGGTGAAGTAGCGCGGGAGAGGCTGGCATGAAGCGGCGCGATTTCTTCAAGGCGGGGGCGGTGGTGGCGGGCACGGCGGCGGCGGGCGGCGGATGCGCGTCGGTGTCCGGGTCGGGCGGGGAGAGTCCCGCCCACCGGGACGCGCCGCGTGCCGGACACGGGAACCTGACGATCCGCGATTACCTGTCCTGCGAGGCGGGGCGCA
The DNA here is from genome assembly GCA_964464305.1 of uncultured Verrucomicrobiota bacterium. Classification (GTDB taxonomy): domain Bacteria; phylum Verrucomicrobiota; class Kiritimatiellia; order PWTM01; family PWTM01; genus VGWF01. The sequence goes on along the minus strand of CAYXFW010000105.1, from coordinate 4,479 downwards.
TCACGAATCGCGCGTTGACCGACACCCCGCCTGCGGCCGGGCGGCGCCGGCAGTTCATGGAGATGATGGGGCTGCAGGACTTCCCGTGGGCGGCCCGCCGCGAGCCGCCGCCCGTGCACCTGGCCGGCGTTGTCCAGCGGCCGGCGTACCGCATCGAAAAGTTGTCCTACGAGAGCCTGCCCAAGCTGCAGGTCACGGCGAACCTCTACATTCCGAACAACCTCAAGGGCCGCGCGCCGGCCGTGCTCTATGTCTGCGGTCACGCCGGCCAGCAGAAGGTCCACTACCAGGGCCATGCCCGGCGGTTCGCCGAGTTGGGCTTCGTCTGCCTGCTGGTCGAGACGGTGCAGCTCGGCGAGGCGCCCGGCTTCCATCACGGCTGCTATCGCGAGGGCTGGTGGCACTGGTACAGCCGCGGCTACACGCCGGCCGGCATCGAGCTGCTCAACGGCATGCGCGGGCTCGATCTGCTGTGCGCGCGCACCGAGGTGGATCCGGCGCGGCTGGGCGTCACGGGCACCTCCGGCGGCGGCGCATCGACCTGGTGGATCGCCGCGGGCGACGAGCGGATCCGGTGCGCCGCGACCTCGTGCGGCACATCGAATCTGGCGTCGTACATCGGCGACCGGACGATCGACGGCCATTGCGACTGCATGTGGTTCGTCAACACGTACCGCTGGGACCTGGCCGACGTCGGCGCGTTGATCGCGCCGCGCGCGTTCCTGATCTCGTCCGCCAACCGCGACGCCATCTTCCCGATCGCGCCGATTCGCGAAACCCACGGTCGTCTCGAGACGCTCTACCGGCGTCTCGGCGCGGCCGACCGTCTTTCGCTCTTCACCTATCCCGGTCCGCATGCCTACACGGAGGCCGCGCGCACGCGCATCTTCGCGTGGTTCCTCAGGCACCTGGCGGACCGGACGGTCGCGCCGGACAAGGTGGGGGATCTGGAGAAGGATCCGGCCCGGCTGGAAACCGCGGAGACCCTTCGCGTGTTCGCGGGCGGGTCGCCAGCGGACAACCGCGCGGTGACGATCCACAATGACTTCATCCCGCTGCCGAAGCCGCCGGAGATTGCGAATGCCGCCGCGCTGCCGGCGGTGCGGGCGAAGATCGTTGCCGCCCTGCGCGAACGGACGTTCGGCGCCTTCCCGGCCCGGCCTCCGGCGCTGGATGTCCGCGTCGAGTTCGAGCTCAACACCGGCGCCGCGACCGGTCACCGGTTCGCCTTCACCTCCGAGGATGGCTGGCGGTTGCACGGCGGGCTCACCCTCGGCCATGGTCTCCAGGCGCCCGCCCCTGCGGTGGTGGCGTTGCGCTCGCCCGGCGACGCGTGGAACACGGCCGAGGGATTTGTCGGCGGCGTGCAGGCGCCGTGGGCGAAGGTCGTCGTCGAACCCCGCGGCACCGGCGACACCGCGTGGGGCGAGGAGCTCAACTGGCACCTGCGCCGGGCGGCCGCATGGACGGGCCGCACGCTGGCTTCGATGCGGGTGTGGGACACGCTCCGCGCCCTGAAGGCCGTGCGGGAGCTGCCGCAGGTCGATGCCGCCCGGGTCTCGCTCGCCGCGCGCGGCGAGATGTGCGTCGTGGCGCTCTACGCCGCGCTTCTGGACGGCAACGTGAGAACCCTGTTCCTCGAATCGCCGCCGGCCACCCAGAATGCGCCCGGGGAGAAGGACGGCCGCGGTCCGGCGATCGAGATGCTCGGCTGCCTCCGGATCGTCGATCTGCCGCATGTGGCGGGGCTGCTCTTTCCGGCGACCGTCGTGGTCGCGGGAACGTGCCCGGCATCGTATGCGTGGGCGCAGGACCTGTACAACCGGCTCGGCGCTCCGAAGGGATTTCAGACGGTTCCGAGCCTGTCGAAGTGGAGGGTCTGACCATGAAACGAAAAGCGGGAGTTCTTCTCGCGCTCGGCGCGTTCGTATTGGCGGCATGTCCGCGGCCCGCCGCCGCGCAGGCGGCCGAGCCCCGGCCGCTTCGCATCATCTGTTTCGGCGCCCATCCCGACGATTGCGAGCTGCAGGCCGGCGGCTCGGCGATCAAGTGGGCGGCGAAGGGACACAAGGTCAAACTGGTGTCCACCACCAACGGCGACATCGGGCACTGGCGCGAGGCGGGCGGCCCGCTGGCGCTGCGCCGCAAGGCCGAGGTGGAGGCCGCGGCGAAGATCCTCGGCGTCACCACCGAGGTGCTGGACATCCACGACGGCGAGCTCATGCCGACGCTGGAGAACCGCCGCATCTTCACGCGCCTCATTCGCGAGTGGCAGGCGGATGTCGTCCTGGGTCCGCGCCCGAACGACTACCATCCCGACCACCGCTACACGGGCATCCTGGTGCAGGACGCAGCCTTCATGGTTGCCGTGCCCTTCTTCTGCCCCGACGTGCCGGCGCTAAAATCGAACCCGGTTTTCCTTTACTACACGGACCGCTTCCAAAAGCCCAACCCGTCCAAGGCGGACGTCGTCATCGACATCGACGATGTCGTGGAGAAGAAGGTCGCCGCGCTCGAGCTGCTCGAGTCCCAGTTCCTCGAGGGCGGCGCGCTGGCGTCCGCCGCAACCTATCCGGACGATCCGGCGAAGCGCGAGCAGCGCAAGGTCGAGGTCAGAAAGAGCCTCACCTCGCGCTACTCCCGTCTGGCCGACCGCTTCCGCGCGGACATCGGCGCGTGGTATCCCGCCGAGCGGGCGGCGAAGATCCGTCACATCGAGGCCTTCGAAATCTGCGAATACGGCCGGCAGCCCGACAAGGCGACCCTGAAGCGGCTGTTCCCGTTCTTCGATGCGGCGCCCTGAAGTGCGCGCAGCCCGAAGTCGTGGGAAGGCGGGTACGGGCGGGCGGCGCGAGGCCCGGGTCCGGGTGCGGCGCCCGCGTTTCCGGAGGAGACCATGATCCGAACCCCCGCAGCGCTTCTTTCGATCGGTTTCGTTGTCCTTGGCGCGATGGCGCCGGGCGCCGCCCAGGCTCCGGACCGTGGTGCAAGCGCAGTCTTCGCCCCGCCGCCGTTTCCGCGCCTGATGGGCATGAACATCGGGAAGAAGTACTACGACGACGAGGCGTACCAGCGGCAGCTCGCCCGACTGCACTATGTCATCCTCGGGTTCTACAAGGGGTGGAATCCGAAGTACGGCATGGACCGGGTGGTGCGGAACCTGAAGGAGTTCAGCGGCGGGAGGATCCTCGTGGGGCAGTACACCGTGCTCAACGAGATCCAGGACGAACGGCCCGGGAAGAGCGTCAATGCCGATGTCCTGGAGAAGCTCGACGCCATGGCCTGGTGGGCGCGCGATGCGGCCGGGAACCGCGTGCAGTGGACCGCACAGTACAAGGCGTGGGACATCAACTACACGACTTGGACGCGCGCGGATGCCGAGGGCCGGCGCTTTCCCCAGTGGATGGCCGAGCGCAACAAGGGCGTCTACTTCGACCGGGCGCCGTTCGACATCTGGTATCTCGACAACATGATGGACAAGCCCTACGTGAAGAAGGCGGACTGGAACCTCGACGGGAAGGACGAGGAGAACCGCAACCCCGCCGTCGGCCCCGTCTACCGCGCGGGCCAGCGTGCGCAGATCGACCATATCCGCCGGATCCGGCCGGATGTCAGGATCATGGGCAATGTGTCCGGGGACCTGAGCGACCCGGAGTGGGCCGGCCAGATCGAGGGCGCCTTCCTGGAGACGCTCGTCGGGGCGAAATGGTCGGACGAGAAGCAGAAGGGCTGGCCCGCGATGATGCGGCGCTACCGCAGCTTCATGAAGAACACCCGCGCGCCGCATCTCGTCGGGTTCAACTACAAGGGCGCCCTCACGGACTACCGGCGTTTCCGCTACGGGCTCGCCTCGTGCCTGCTCGATGACGGGTACTACTGCTACACCGACGAGGCGGCGGGCTACAGCAGCGTGCCGTGGTTCGACGAGTACGACGCCGCGCTCGGCGCCGCCGTCTCGGTCCCGCCCTCGGCCGCATGGACCAACGGCGTCTGGCGCCGCGACTTTGCGAAGGGTGTTGCGCTGGTCAACCCGGAAACGAATGCGGCGACGGTGGTCGTGGAGCCCGGCCTTCGGCGCATCCGCGGCACCCAGGATCCCGAGATCAACGACGGCAGCCCCGCGGTCTCCGTGCGGTTGGAGGCGAAGGACGGTCTCCTGCTGCTGCGCGAGTAGGAGCGATCACCATTCGACCGCCACCGCCTCGTACTCGTCCAGCCGCCCGATATCCGTCCGGATGACGCCGTCGATGACCTGGAACGGGAGTTCCCGGGTCTCGAACAGCCGGCGGACCGCGCGGATCTTCGCGTCCCCGGGCACGCGGATCCGCAGCGCGATCCGGTCGACCGGCGTGACAGCGTCCGACTCGCACCGGCTGTCGCGCTGATGATTCACGAGGTGGACCGTGAGCCTGCGCGGCTGCTGCCGGAGCGACATGCCGACCGTGCCCGAGGCGTCCATCTCCACCGGAAGACCCTCTT
>CAYXFW010000104.1:0-8005 GCA_964464305.1 uncultured Verrucomicrobiota bacterium | reverse complement strand
GCCTCGGATGCGACTTCGGAACCCGCGCCGGGCGCGGATTCCTCAGCGCATCAAGGCTGACGTTCGGCCAATACGAAATCGGACAGAAATCGGGAATGTGGCAACCACTAGAAGGAGAATAGCGCATGAGCGCGTTGGCTGATAACAAGGGTGTTCCAAAGCCTCCCGTGAAGCTGCTCAAAAGAAAGGAATGGGCAACGCTTGCTAAACAAATCAAAGGTTGGAAGGTCGTGCGCTCCCACCATTTGGAGAAGCAATACAAGTTCCACAACTTTCGCGAAGCCCTAACGTTTACCAACAAAGTCGGCAAGATTGCCGAGAAGATGGGCCACCATCCCGACATCCTACTCGTCTGGGGGAAAGTCACGCTCACCATTTGTGATCATAAGGCTGACGGCCTAACCGAAAGCGATTTCGTTCTCGCGGCCAAATCCGATCGGCTGTACCGGGCATGAGGGGTGAAAGTCGCAAGTAAGGGCCGAACAGGTGCCGGAGGATACGGCTTGCAAGCTCGCCGATCCTCAGCACTGACGTTGGACTTGAAGATGAAGAGCTATGTCAGCCATGTCGGACACGGGTTGATCGGCCTGGTGGAAGGCGGCCTTATCAGCATTATGCCGCTGCCTCTCAACCTCGGGTTCATTCTGCTTTTCCTCATTCTGTGGCCGATCTCGCTGGCTCGCTCCAAGACGCCCGTCGAGCGAATGGGGCACCTCATCAAGATCTGCGTCGGGGTTGGGACAGTCGTCATGGCAATCCTGCTCCCTGTCAAGCAGCTCGACGGGCAGGTCGGGCCGATGCACTACGAGGAGATCTCGTTGCCAAGGCTGTGTGATCGGCTCAACGAAGACTGGCACGTCTCTGTGTGGGCCTATGATTCCGCCATCGCCCACACGGCGGTTACGTTTCGGACTGAGGGCAGAATGTCTCGTCGTCAGGTGCTTGAGAAGTTGGCGGATGACATGAATATGGATTTGGAGATTGGGAGCTGCGGCACAGGAGCCACGTTCCTGTTTGGATCGCTTCCCTGCTTCACAAGATTGCAACCACGGGATGAACAACAAGACGAGTCCCGCGTACCCTCGGAAGCCGTGCCAACCGCGCCCTCCGAGGTTCGCTGACTCGCGGCGTTGGCCGAAGAGATGAATAGGCCGAACCATAGGAGCCTACGATCGACGAGACCGTTCCTCATCTGTGCGGCGGTCTGTATTCCCGCGTGCCTCGTTCCAGTCCTTTTGGTCCTTCATGCCTTCCCTCTCTCGGATGATGTCAGATGGATGCGTCCGGCAATCATGATCCCCTTGAGTATGGGCGTGGGAATTCAATCTCGGATCGGCGGCGTTCCGCCTTCGCGCCACCGGTCTTATGATGCGTTCGCCAAGCATCCGAGTCGCATGGGATCCGCTGTAGCTGCGACCGGAAGGAAGTTGAAAGTACCAAGGAAGAAAGTCAGAGGGTTCTGGAAAACGGATCAGGGGCCATCCCAAGAGGTGCCCGCTCTCGATGGACCGACTCTCCGTGCACAGGCCGTCTGGCTTATCCTCCCTTCTCCGCCGTTTCACTTCCCACTTCCTTGGAGTTTGGAGTTTTCTTACTTTCCTCTTCCGGAACGATTCAGGTTTAATACCCGTCCTTGCCCGGACTCCAACTGAATCGTTCCGGCGTGGCCGATGCTTTGGGGGCCTTGCCCTGGCGGACGGTTTTCAGCATGATGCGAGAACTCAACGTGTGGCATCGGAAGGGACGAAGGACATGAAGAAACGCAGGTCGTGGGCGGAACCGTTCAAGATCAAGGTGGTGGAGCCGTTGCGGATGACCACGCGCGCGGAGCGCGAAAAGGCCATCGCGGACGCCGGGTTCAACACGTTCCTGCTCCGGAGCGAGCACGTCTACATCGACCTGCTGACCGATTCCGGCACGAGCGCGATGAGCGACCGGCAATGGGCGGGGCTGATGCTGGGGGACGAGGCCTATGCCGGATCGGCGAACTTCTACCACCTGGAGGCGGTGGCGCGGGAGTACTACGGCTACAAGCATGTCATCCCGACCCACCAGGGCCGTGGCGCGGAGCACCTGCTGAGCCAGATCTGCATCAAGCCGGGCGACTCCGTCCCGGGCAACATGTACTTCACCACCACGAAGCACCACCAGGAGCTGGCCGGCGGGAAGTTCGTCGATGTCATCGTCGACGAGGCCCACGATCCGGACTGCGAGCATCCGTTCAAGGGCAACGTCGATCTGGGGAAGATGCAGCGGCTGATCGACGAGGTCGGCGCGGACAAGATCTCCTACCTGTCGCTCGAAACGAACGTCAACATGGCCGGCGGGCAGCCCTGCAGCATGGAGAACATGCGCGCGACATGCGATCTGTGCCACCGCCACGGGATCAAGGTCTTTCTCGACGCCACGCGCGCCGTGGAAAACGCGTGGTTCATCCGCCAGCGCGAGCCGGGCTACGCGGACTGGCCGCTGAGGAAGATCCTGCGCGCCATCTGCGACCTGACCGACGGCGCGACGGTGTCGGCCAAGAAGGACTGCCTGGTCAACATCGGCGGGCTGCTGCTGGTCAACGACGACGAGATCGCGGACGAGGCGCGCAACCTGTGCGTCGTGTTCGAGGGGCTGCACACCTACGGCGGGCTGGCCGGGCGCGACATGGAGGCGATGGCGATCGGCATTCCAGAATCGGTCCAGGAGGAATACCAGCACGCGCGCATCGGCCAGGTCGAGTACCTGGCGAACCAACTGCTCGCCGAGGGCATCCCGATCGTCCGCCCCACCGGCGGGCACGGCGTGTTCCTGAATGCGGCGAAATTCCTGCCGCACATCCCGCGCGACCAGTTCCCCGCCCAGGCCCTGGCGGCGGCGCTCTACGTCGAATCCGGCGTGCGCGCGATGGAGCGCGGGGCGGTGTCCAAGGGGCGCGATGCGGCGACGGGCGAGAACGTCTTCCCGCCGCTGGAGCTCGTGCGGCTCACGCTGCCGCGGCGCGTCTACACGCAGGCGCACATGGACGTGACGGCGGAGTCGATCGTCGAGCTTTTCGAGCACCGCGACCGGATCTCCGGCCTGCGGTTTGTCTACGAGCCGAAGCGCCTGCGCTTCTTCCAGGCGCGGTTCGAGCCGGTCGACGGCCCGTTCGTCCTGAAGCCCGGGCCCGACGGCGGGGCGGAGGCCTGAGGGCCGCCGGCCCGCGGACGCCATGAAGACCATCATCGAGCCGTTCCGGATCAAGTCGGTCGAGCCGATCCGCCACACCACCGCCGAGCAGCGCGAGGCCTTCCTTCGCGCGGCCGGGTTCAACCCGTTCCTGATCGACGCGGAGAACGTCCTGATCGACCTGCTCACCGACTCCGGCACCGGCGCCATGAGCAGCGAGCAGTGGGCCGGGATGATGCGCGGCGACGAGTCGTATGCCGGCGCGATCTCCTTCCGGCGGTTCGAGCGGACGATGCGGGAGCTGACCGGGTACGACCGCGTCCTTCCGACGCACCAGGGCCGCGCCAGCGAGCGGATCCTGTTCGAGCTGATCGGCGGCCCGGGCCGGATCATCCCGAACAATGCACATTTCGACACCACCCGCGCGAACGCCGAGCATAGCGGGGCGGAAGCGGTGAACCTGCCGATCCCGGAGGCGCTGGACCCGCGGTGCGTCCATCCGTTCAAGGGAAATCTCAACGTCCCCGCCCTCGTCGCCTGCATCGAGAAGGCGGGCGCGGACCGGATCCCGGCGGTCATGGTGACGATCACCAACAACTCGTGCGGCGGCCAGCCGGTGAGCCTGGCCAACCTGCGCGAGGTCCGCGCCGTGTGCGACCGGTACAAGCTGCCGCTGATCCTCGACGCCTGCCGGTTTGCCGAGAACGCGTGGTTCATCAAGCAGCGCGAGCCGGGGCAGGGCGGCCGGCCCGTGCGCGAGATCGTGCGGGAGATGTTCGACCTGTCCGACGGCGCGACGATCTCGGCCAAGAAGGACGGTCTCGTCAACATCGGCGGCGTCCTGCTGCTGCGCGATCCCGCGCTGTTCGCCCGCGCGAGCAACCTGCTGATCCTGACGGAGGGCTACGTCACCTACGGCGGGCTGTCCGGCCGCGACCTGGAGGCGATGGCGCAGGGGTTCCGCGAAGTGGTCGAGGAGGACTACCTCGCCTACCGCATCCGCAGCACGGCGTACCTGGGCGAGAAGCTGCTGGCGGGCGGGGTGGACATCGTCCGCCCGCCCGGCGGCCACGCGATCTACCTGGATGCGGCGTCGTTCTGCCCCCACCTGCCGCCGGCGCAGTTCCCGGGGCAGGCGGTGGTGTGCGGTCTCTACCGGCTTGCGGGGATCCGCTCGGTGGAAATCGGCAGCCTGATGTTCGGCGGTGAGGGCCGTCCGCCCCCGCCCCTGGAACTCGTCCGCCTCGCCATCCCGCGCCGGGTTTACACGCAGAGCCACATCGACTATGTCGCGGAAGCCGCACTCGAGCTGCATGCGGTCCGCAAGAACCTGCGCGGCCTGCGGCTGGTCGAGGCGTCCGACGTCCTGCGGCACTTCACCGCCCGGCTTGCCGAGATCTGAGCCCGCGGGAGCGACAGGATGGGGCCGATGACCATGCGCCTCCCACATGCTTCCGTGAACGCGCGTCTCCTCGCGCTCGGCATGGCGCTGTTCAGCGCATCCCCTCAAGTCCATGCCGCCGGCAAGGCCGACGGCGAATGGGCGGCGATTGAGGGTTGTCTGGAGATCATCCGCCAGTGCCAGATGAACGATGGGAACATCCGCGTCAAAGGCGATGGCGCGGCGGCATGGGCGGTTCCGTACTTCGGCAATCTGGCCGCCGTGGCGCTCCTCGCCGCCCACGATTCCCGGCGGAATTCGGAGGATGTTGCCCGGGTCGGGCGCTGGCTGACCTGGTACGCGCGCCACCAGGAAGCCGACGGGACGATTTACGATTGCGAAGGCACCGTGTCCTCCTGCACGTCCAACGGCAAACGCGACTCCACGGATTCCTATGCCGCCACCTTTCTGATGGCCGTCGGGCGCTACACGCAGGTCCTCGCGAAGCAACCCTCCGCGGAGATCCTCCATGCGGCCGCGAAAGCGCTGGCCGCCATTGAGGCCGTGGTCCAGGACGACGGGCTCACGATCGCCAAACCGGACTACGCCATCAAGTACCTGATGAACAATGTGGAAGTCTGCCAGGGTCTGGCGGAAGGCGCGCGGTTCTTCGCCTCCGTCGGCATGGAGAAGGAGTCGCGGAACGCAAAGGCGATGGCGGCGCGGATGGCGGGAAGCATGGGGAAGTTCTGGTCCGAACGCGACGCAAGCTTCGCGTATGCGCTGGACATGAAGGACCAGGGTTCGGGAGGGCTGTCCGAACCGTACCCCCACGGTCTTGCGCAGTTGTTTGCCCTTGCCCACATGAGACCCTCGCGGCCCGGGCTCTGGGCCCGGGTGACCCGGACCTTCAAACCGGATGACAAGGGCATGCCCGTGGAACGCTGGTTGATTGCCGCGAAACGAAATGCGGGATCGAAGGAACTGGACGAGCTCCGGAAGGCGACGATCAGCGCCGCGCTGCGTTTCTCCGGCAAGGATGTCTATGTCGGACGCCCCGCCATGACGGTCATCGCGTTGCTGGACGGCGACGCGCGTTTCGCGGACATCCCCGCGTCCGGCGGGAAGGAATAGCCCCCCCATAATGGGGCTTCCACGGGCGCGAACCGGCGGTATCATCCCGCCCGTGAAGCTGGCGCTGGCGATCCTGACGGGCCTGTGTCTTCTGGCGTGCACCGCGCGCGCGCAGCGGCCCAACCTCGTGCTCGTTGTGGCGGACGATCTCGGCTACGGCGATCTCGCCTGCTACGGCGCCCGGGACCTCCACACGCCGAACCTGGACCGTCTTGCCGGCGACGGTGTGCGTTTTACCTCCTGCTACGCTGGCCATGCCAATTGCTCGCCCGCGCGCGCCGCGCTGATGACCGGGCGCACGCCCTCGCGCATCGGGGTCCGGGACTGGATCCCCGAGGATTCTCCCGTGCACCTCCGCCGGAGCGAGGTCACCGTCGCCGCGCTCCTCCGGAGCGCCGGCTACGCCACCTGCCAGGTCGGCAAGTGGCACATGAACGGGGAGTTCAACCGACCCACACAGCCCCAGCCCGGGGATCATGGCTTCGACCATTGGTTCGCGACGCATAACTGCGCCCTGCCCAATCACCGCAATCCAAACAACTTCGTCCGCAATGGCGCGGCCACCGGAAGGCTGGAAGGCTACGCCGCGCACCTCGTGGCGGACGAGGCGTTGCGTTGGCTGGGGGCGCGCGACCCGTCCGCGCCCTTCTTCCTCTACGTCTGTTTTCACGAGCCGCACGAACCCATCGCTTCGGACCCCCGGTATACCGCCCTCTACCCGCACAAGGACGCGGCGTACTCGGCTCACCATGGGAACATCACCCAGATGGACGATGCCTTCGGCCGCCTCATGGCCGGACTCGACGGCCGCGGCTTTCGGACGAACACCCTCGTCTTCTTCACCAGCGACAACGGCCCCGCCGTCACGACGCAACACCCCTACGGCTCCGCGGGCCCGCTGCGCGACAAGAAGGGATCCCTCTGGGAGGGCGGCATTCGCGTGCCCGGGATCCTGCGCTGGCCCGGCAGGGCCGTGCCCGGGACCGTCTGTGACGAGCCGATTTCCGGCGTGGACTTCCTGCCCACCGTCTGCGCCGCCGCCGGTCTTCCGCAGCCCGGCGACCGGGCGATCGACGGCGCCAACTGGCTGCCCGCGCTGACGGGCGGTTCCGTGGAGCGCAAGACGCCGTTGTACTGGCACTTCAACCGCGCCTCCGGCGGCCCCCAGGTTGCGCTGCGCGTCGGCGGGTGGAAGATCCTCGCCTCGGTGGACCGGCCACCCCCCCCGCGCGGGAACGACATCACCGGGCAGACCGAGCGCGACTTCAAGGAGGCCGGACTGCGCAGGTTCATGCTGTTCAACCTTGAAACCGACCTTTCGGAGACCCGCGACCTCGCCGCGGAAGAGCCGGCCAAACTTGCCGAACTGCGGGCGATGCTGGAGTCCAAGTACGCCGGGGTCCGTGCCGAGTCGCCCACCTGGCCCGCCTGGAAATTCACCGGCAGCGAGGGGAAGAAGATCGAATGGCCCGACTACACGAGGAAGAAGACAGCCGCGTCGAAGACCCCTCCGAAGTGAAGTCCCCTCCGCGCTCGAAAATGGGGCTTCCACAGGCCTGAGACGACGGTATCATCCCGCCCCATGAAATCTGCAGCGGTCCTCCTCGCGGGGTTGTGCGCGGCGTCGGCGTGGGCGGACGGGGCCGGGACCGTCACGGCATCCTCCGAGGCTCGCGGCCTGTTCGCGGCCCGGTTCGCCTTCGACGGCCGCGTCGACACGCGCTGGGCGAGCGACGGCGCGAAACGGTCACCCGAATGGCTCGCGATCGATCTTGGCGAAATTCTGCCGGTGGACACGCTGGCCGTCCGGTGGGAGGCCGCCTTTGCGGCCGACTACGCGATCGAGGTTTCCGACGACGGCAAGATCTGGCGCGAGGTTGCGCGCAGAGCGGACGGCAAGGGCGGGCGGGAGGCGTTCAACAAGCTGGGCGCGCGCGGCCGGCATGTCCGCATCGCGTGCCGCAAGCCCGGGCCTCACGGGCTCTACTCGATCTGGGAGGTCGAGTTCGGCGACGCCGCCGTGCAGCAGGCGCTGGCCCGGGCGGCGGCCGCGCGCGATACCGCGGCGCGCGGGGCATTGGCGGCGACGCTCAGTTCGCGCGGCGGGCGGGAAATTGTGTTCGCCGCCCGCGAGAACGGGCAGGATGGGCACTGGTACGCGAACTTCAGCTACTACGCGCAGGACGCGGAACGCAAGTGCTACAAGAAGCACGGGCGGCTTGTGAAGCTCGACCTCGAGACCGGCGCGACGACGAACCTGGTCGACGACCCCGGGGGCTCGGTGCGCGATCCCGCCGTCCACTACGACGGCCGCACGATCGTCTTCTCGTG
>CAYXFW010000103.1:7552-8010 GCA_964464305.1 uncultured Verrucomicrobiota bacterium | reverse complement strand
GCGGGACGCCCATCACGACGGCGACGCCGATGATCACCCACAACGCCGTGCCGTGCCACGCCTCCTACCGATGTCTTCCGCCCGACATCCCACGTCTCCCCCGCATCGGATCCGGACCTCTTCTGTGGGAATCCGACATCTGGCGGATGGGCACGGATGCGGGACGGCATATCATTGAAATTCACGACGTCGTGGCTTCCCGCTGGGTACCCGTGGCCGTGACGACGCCGGATTTCAAGGATGTCATTCTGCAACCTTTTGCCGGACGTCGCGCCGCTCCTTCCGCGTACGCGCTGAATTATCCCGCGGACCAGATCCTCCTCGTCAGTCTTCTCCTCGAATGCGGCGTGATCGTGTTGCACGCGGCTGCGGTCGTTATCGACGGCATGGGCGCCGTTTTCGGCGGACGGGCGGACATCGGGAAGACGACGCTCAGCCGGCTTTGCCGGGCCCGGGGC
>CAYXFW010000103.1:0-7542 GCA_964464305.1 uncultured Verrucomicrobiota bacterium | reverse complement strand
CCCCGGTGATGCGCTACTGGAAGCGGTTCATGGGCGCGACGCGCATCAATGACGACCGATGCGCCCTTTTCATGCGGAATGGCATGCCATGGGTCACCGCAACGCCCTGGCACGGCGAAGAACCGGAGATCAATGTCGTCGAAGCTCCGCTGGCCGGCATCTTCCATCTGAGCCAGCAATCGCAGTGTCAAATGACCTCGCTGTCGCCCGATCTTGCGCTGGCGCGTCTGCTGGCAACGGGCATTGCACCCTTCTACCGGCGAGAAGGCCTCGAACACGCCATCCACTTGATGGCCGTGTTGCTGGAACGCACATCCTCCCACGACTTCGGCGTCCGGCCGGACCCCAGCGCCTTTGTCATGCTGAGCGAAGCGCTCCGCGACACCGCGCCAGCAGTGTCTTGAAGCGCAGCCACACCCAGCGCATCCGCTTCTGCGCTGCGCCGCACCACCCGTCCAGGCGCATCTCCCGATTGCCGCGCCAGACGCGGACGACCACGCCGCGCACGCAGGATTCCGAAACCGGGATTTGATCCGGCTGCCAGCGTGCGTCGCCCTGGGTGACATACCTCCAGCCCTCGGGGGTCCGCTGCCGGGCGATCACCCGGTGCGCGAGGACGCCATCGCCCATCTCGTAGACAATCACATCGCCGCGCAGGGGCGGCGAGGAAGGAGACACGGAGCGCACGCCCAACAGCGCCTCCGGCCCCCAGCCCGTCCCCATGCTATCCCCCCTCGCCCGCCAAATCATGATGCCGTCGCTCATCATCCACCCGTATCTGCGGCCCGCCGGGCGCCCCGCTGCATTGCGGAGCGGACGGGCCGTGGTTAGTATGCCACCGGTTTCTTATGTCATCGATCCCGATCAGCGCGCTGCTTCTGGCCTCCATTTTCTCCCTGCCCGGATGGACCTGGACGTGGGCACTCCGTTCCACGACGACCCGCGATCGATCCGGTCCATGGATCGCCATTCTCCTCGCCATGGTCCTTTCCATGGCTGTTCTGCTCCCTCTGTGCCTCCTTCTGGCCGAAGCGAACCGGTTTCGCCTGAGTGTGCTTCTTCCGATTCTTGGGTTCATTGCGTGCATGGGGACGATTCTCGATTTCCGGAGACGAGGAAGGGACGCCCTGCACCACGTTCGCCGGGGATTGATGCTTGTGCTCCTGCTCGCCATTCCGATCGTATGCCTCCGCATCCTGCCCTATCCCAGCGACTGGATTGTCGGGGGATGGGACCCCGGCGTGATCGTGAACCAGGGCATCTGCATCGGGCGGACGGGCGGCGCGCACCCGGCACCCGACCTCACGGCGCCGCTGCTGGCCGCGGATCAGGCCGGACTGTTCTCCCGCACGGTCTCCGGCTTGCGCGAAGCGTTTCCCGGCATCCCCGTCGATCCCACGACCGGTGCGTGGAACTTCCGCTTCTCCCCCGTCACCCCGCTTCTGGTGGCCCTGCTGTACCAAGCCGGTGGCCCGGCCATGGCGGCTCGCGCGCCGTTGTTGATCGGAATGCTGACGGTTCTTCTGCTCAGCGGCGCCCTGGGATGGAACCGGCGCCGCGCGCCGGCGGCGGGGACACCCAATGAAGCCGTCACGCCGGACCTGGCGGGACAGCCCGCGACGGGCCGGCCTCCGCTCGTTCGTTCGTTTCTCTTTCTCGCCCCCCTGCTCCTTCTTCTTCAGCCCATCCTGGTGTATCACCTCCGAACCCCGACATCGGAACTCACCGAACTGCTGCTGCTCGGCGCATTCATGGTCGGGTGGACCCACGCGCCGCCCCATCGGCTTCGGCGGTGGATCGGCGGCTCGCTCCTGTTCCTCGCCGCCGTCAATCGCGTCAGCTTCGAACTGTTCGGCGGGTGGCTCATCCTGACCGTCGCCTGCATGGATTCCGCGCGCGACGACCGGCGAAGGACCGCGATCGACCACGCATCGCTCATCGGCGGTCTGCTGCTGGGCGTCGCCTACCACGGTCTTGTCTCGCCCGAGTCCCTGGTCAGGCTGCGGCACATCATGCCCACGATTCACGCCGGCGTCCTGCTGATGTTGTCCGGAGTTCTCGCGGTGGACCTGTTCTGCTTTCGGCGGGTGTGGCGCGGCCTGCGCTGGGACCTGCTTCTGCTCGGACTGGGGCTGGCGGGTTTTTTCATTCTGGAGCAACACTCGTCCGCCCCATGGGTGGAGTTTCGCCGCAACAGCCTGGCGCTCATCGCCTATACCGGCTGGCCGCTGGTATGCATCGCCGCGGCAGGAGGCTGGTTCCTGCTTCGGCGTTCCACGCAGGCCTCCTATTGGGTGGCGTTCTTCTTTTTCGCCCTTCTGGTCGTTCTGCATCGCAAGCATGCGGCCGAACTCTATCCGTGGGCCCTGAAGCGTTACTTGGTCCATGCCGTGCCCCTGTTCGTTCTTCTGGCGGGCGCCGCGATCTCGGCGATCCCTGACCGACAACGGCTCCGATGGCTGGCGCTGGTTCCCGTGCTCGCGGTGCTGGCCTTCAACTTCGGCGCCTTGCGCGACGCGTGGCGCACGCCCGACTATGCGGGCGTGGGCGAGGCGCTGGGCCGGGTCGCGCAGAACATCGGCGACCGGGACATCGTGATTTGCGATCACTTCCGATGGGGAACGCCGTTGGCGCTGGTCTACGGGAGAAACGTCATCAACGGGGAACGTCTCTGGGCCGTCCATGAGGAGGGCCGGGTTCGCCGCGCAATCGACCTCATCCGAAGCCACGCGGGTCCCCGGCGCAATGTGTACTTCCTCACCTCGACCGCCCGCTCGCTGGATCTGTATGCGAACGAACTGCCCGAGACCGAGCGAGTCGGGTCATCGGACCGCTTCACCGTTCAACATCTCCAGCATCACCGTCGCAGCCGAACGTTTGCCGCCCGCCCGATGGAGATCGAGTTCCAGCTCTTCCGGATCGTCCGGTTGGGAACCGGGGGCGGACCACCCGGGGGCGGCTAGAGGATGGTCACCTGGATGCTGCTCTCGATGATGCCGGCGGCGATCGCATAACGCGTGAGGCCTGCCGTGTCGTGGATGTCGAGTTTGCGCATCAGGTGATCGCGGTGCTTCTCGACGGTCTTGATGCTGATGTCCAACTCCGCCGCAACCTGTTTGTTGGCCCTGCCCTCGGCGATCAACTGCAGGACCTCCCGCTCGCGCGCACTCAGACCGATGACCTTCGTCGTGACCCGCCCCTTGCGATCCAGCGTCGTTTCTCTCTGATGAAGACGTCGCTTCGCAATGGACGGGCTGAAGAACAGGTTCCCCTTGTGCACTTCCCGGATGGCCTCGGCAAGGAAATGGGACGAGGTTTGCTTGACGAGATACCCTGACACCCCGAGCTCGGTTACTCGCTCCACATAGGCGTCGTCGCTGTGGGCCGACAGGATCAGTATCTTGATGCTGGGAAGCACCGCCCGAATCTGCCGGGAGGCTTCCATGCCATTCAACGACGGCATGGCGATATCCATGACAATCACGTCGGGGACAAGTTCCCTGGCCAGGTTTACCGCCTGACGACCGGTCTCCGCCTCACCGACGACCTCGATGTCGCTCTCGACCTCCAGAAGCCTCCGCAAACCCTCCCGCACGATCGTGTGGTCCTCCGCGAGAAGTACCGTGATACGCGACGATTCAGGCTTCATGCCGGGATGTGCCCCCTTCCGCCGCTCTTGAATGGAACCCTTGCCTGGATGCTCGTGCCCTTGCCCGGCGCGGATTCGACGGTGAAGGTGCCCCCGACCATCTCGATCCGCTCGCGCATGCCGAGCAGTCCCATGCGCCCGATCTTCCGGGCGTGAAGGATCCGTTCCGCATCGAAGGACTTGCCGTCGTCCCGGACCTGCAGTTGGATGGCATTCCGGAGTTTCTGGAGGATCACATCCACCCGGGCTGCGCGCGAATGGCGGGCCACATTGGTCAACGCCTCCTGGGCGACTCGATAAAGAGCCGTGCGTTTGGCGCTGCTCAAGGCCTCGACCCCGGAGAACGCCGTCAGGCTGGTCCGGATGCCGGTCTCCGCCATAAACCTGTTCATGAACGACCGCAGGGCGGGAATCAGCCCCAGATCGTCCAGAACCGCCGGCCTCAACTCGCGGGCGAAACGGTGCACGACATCCACCGACTTCTCCACCAACCGCTGCGTGCGCGCGATCTTCTGCCCGAGGCCCCGGGCATCGCCCTCGGCCTCCAGCTTCAAGGTTGACAGCCGTACGTTGATGCCCGTCAGCATCTGGGCGATGACATCGTGCAGTTCGCGGCTGATCCGTTTCCGTTCTTCCTCCTGCACCGACATAACCCGGCGCGACAGAAGCCGCAGTTGTTCCTGCAGATTCCGTGACTCCTCCAAAAGCCGGTTGGAATGCCGCTCGCTTTGGCGGAGGGTCTTCTCCACGACGTGACGACGGACGATCTCCCGCTTCAGCTCCCGGTTGGATACGCTGAGGTCCAGCGTGCGCCGGTTCAAGGCCAGGTTCAGCCGGCTCAGGTTGGCGGCGGCTTCCATCGCCGAACGGTGCGTCTCCTCCATCGGCGTGATGGCCCCGGCAAAGAACGCCCTGGCCCGCTGGATGGTCCGCTCTCGGGCGGTCAACGCGCCGCCCGAAGCGAGTTGCGCCAGCAAGGAGTGCTCGTGAATCCGCGCCAGATCCAGCGTTTCCAACCCAAGGGCCATCGCGGCGCGCCCCAGCCGCCGCGCCAGCCGCAAATCCGCCACCGGACCCCGCCGGAGATACCGGTGCAGATCCGTCCGATACCGCCGTTCCAGCACGAGGGATCTAGACTTCATTCCGGACTCCGAATTCATGCGCCACCCGACGGATCATCGCAACGGATTGTTTCACCAGCCGCTGCGTCCCGGCAACCTCTTTTTCGAGATTTTGCGAGCTGGTCTTGGCGGCGATCTTCATCGTCAGCAGCCTGACGTTGATCGCAAGCAGGGCCTGGGCGATCTCATCGTGGAGCTGACGGCTGGATTTCCGTCGCTCTCCTTCGTGCTTGGAGAGGAATTCACGCGTCTGAACCCGCATGCGATCCTGCAGACGACTGGACTTCTGCAACAGCCGGGTGAGGTGTCCCCGGCTCTTCTTCAGCGCCGCCTCGGCTGCCCGTCGCCGGGCGATGCCGTCGGCCAGGCGCCGTCTGGAGACGGACGATTCCGCCGTACGCCGACGGAGCGTCAGGGTGAGTCGATCGACACTCACCTTGGCCTTCCGGGCGGCGCGGTGGGTCTTCTCGATCGGAACGAGGGTCTCGACAAAGAACGCCGTCGCCCGCTTGAACAGTTGTCGAACGTCCCGGGCAGTGCCGCCCGATAGTTTCCGTGACGCCAGAACCTGCTCGTGAATCGCGGCAACGTCCAGCGTCTCGAGTCCAAGCTCCACCGCCCGCTGACCCAACTGCAACGCCGGCTGAAGGCTGGCCCCGGGGCCAGCCTTCATGTGCATGCGCAACGCCGCCCGATAGCGCCGGGACCACCCGGCTGCCTTGACGTCCGTTCTTACCGCGAACATTTTCGTCTTACGCCACACGGCGTCCCTGGATGATCCTCACCAGTACCACAACGATCGCAATCACCAGGAGGACGTGAATGAACCCGCCCATGGTGGCGCTGCTCACCATCCCGAGCAGCCAGAGACCCAGCAGAACCGCTGCGATGGTCCACAACATAGGACACCTCTCTCGATGCCCCCCCGATGGGGGTCGCACTCAATTCACCGTGATGCTCACGCGCGCACTGTATCCACAGAGGCTTCCGTATTACAGTGGGGTGTAACCCTACCTGCCTTGGGTGGGTTTTCGAACGTCATCCGGCAGGACCCCCGATCCTCGCCGAAGCGTTTGGGAGGGCAACGCTCGCAAGCATCGAGCATGCATGGATGCGGCCGTGCGAAAGCCTCTCGAAGCAACCTGCGTGGGTTTCCAAACGTCGCTGGGCGAGGATTTGGGAGGACTTGGGAAGCTTGTGCGGGCATGCCGAAGTTGGGTAGGGTGTCGGAATGAGGATCGAACCACCCCTCCGTTCCATTCGAAACTCCGGCGGTCCGCGGCTGCGGACGATGCGGCGCACAGCCGCGGGCGTCGTGGCACTGCTCGCCTCGTGCACGTACCCGACCGATCGCGCGGCGGCGGTCCCGACGTTCCGCCCCGATCCCGGCGGGGAAAGCGTCGACCTTTCCCGCACCGGGCCCGAAGCCGTGGCGGTCGTCGGCGCCGACCTGCTGACGAACGGAGGATTCGAGAACTTCAACCCGACGAACGGCGTCCCCGTCGGATGGCACTATTCCGGGGGCCTTCACACGCCGGATGCCGAACTCAAGAAGGTGCTGGAGCCGAAACTGATGCCCCTGCTCGGTCACGGGGTCACTAACGACCGGCCGGCCGTGGGGAGCCGTTTCGTCCGCGTGACCACGCCGGCCGAGGTCCACCGCATCCGCGGCCATCACCTGCCGCTCATTTCGAACGGCTTTGCCGCCGATGTCGCGCTCCCCGAAATCGCGGGACCGACGCGGTTCCGATTGCGCCTCACCTACCGGGGGCATGCGGCCCCCGGGATCCCGGGCGGCAACAACATCACGCTGCTCATCGCCTGTCGCGACGACACTGTCCCGGCAGGTCGCCGCAAGGACACGCGGCCGATGGTGAACCACGCGCTGCCGCCGTCGCGCGACTGGACGCGGCTTGACATCCTCTTCTCCGTGCCCCGCGGGACGCGCCACCTCAGCGTGATGGCCAAGTTCTACGGATGCGGCGAAGCCGACTTCGACGACATGCAGCTCCACCGGGTCGTCGACGAGCCCGGCGTGACGGTCCGGATGATGCCGCTCTCGTTCCTCGATGACGTCTTCTGCCTCGTGCCGGACCGCCCAGGCATCCTCGTGCTGGCCTGCCGGAACACCACCGGGACCGCACCGGTCAAACCCCGCCTCCATCTGGAGCTTCCCGCGGGCGTCCGGCTTATCGACGCGCGCCGTCCCTTGACCGTCGAACCCGTGATTGGGTCCGGCCCGACGGACACCGCACACCACACGATCGTCGTCGACCGCGGCACGGCTGCCGGCTTCTCCGCCGAGGACTATGCGAGCTGGCCCGCGCCGGCCCTCCTGATCGCCTCCGACCTGCCAGCCGGCGCCGAACGCACCGCGCGCTATTGGTATTCGGACGGCGCCTACGTCTCGGCGCCGCGCCCGTTCAAGATCCGGATGATTCCCCCCGTCGAGGGACGGAGACCGCGCCGCTTCGAGACCGGCGTCGTCTTCGCCCGCGAGGCCGACTACGCCTCCCCCGCTGCCGCGGAGGCCCTGGCGTCGTACTATGCGTCGCTCGGCTTCAACGCTGTTCACCAGGGAAATTCGACCAACCTCCTGCAGGCCCTTGGCGCCCGTGGAGTCAGGCGCTACTGCCAGCCCGGCTGGCTCGTCAACGGCTACCGGCTCGGACAAGGTCCGAAGCCCGAGGCCGTCCAATTCAAGAAAGCGGACGGGACGGTCTTCAATCGCGGCGACGGCGAGTGTCTGTGTCCGATGGAGGCGATCACCGA
>CAYXFW010000102.1:0-8102 GCA_964464305.1 uncultured Verrucomicrobiota bacterium | reverse complement strand
CGGTTCCGAAGATTGTAATCGGCGCCAAGGGACTGGGGGGTCTCTTCGCGACGTAGGCCCCCCCGAGTCGCTTAAGATTTGTTTCGTCGTATCCAAAGCCGAGGAAGCACACCAACTCCGCGTCCTCAAGCAGTTTCCTCGCGAACGCGAACTCCGCGCCGTCCCCGTCAGCCTCATTGATGATGCGGATTCCATCGGCCGCCGTCTTCAGACCGTAGGCCGTGATCTTGTGACTGTAACCGCGCATGCCACTTCCGCCATCAGCCACAGATTTCGGGATACGCCCCAACTGCCCATGAACATGGACAATGGGAATCTGCTCAATGATCGGAACACAATCGCTATAGCTCTTGGCATGGTAACCGTTCTCAAGACAGGAAAGCAGGAAGAACTCCAGCGACCGGTCGTAGTTGTATGTGATGATGGAAAGGCGGTTCTTCGCGAAATCAGCAAATGGGGCGTCCATCGCCGAAAGCAACCTGCGGTACCAATTGTCGGTCCCTCGTGAATAGAGATTGGCGGGTCTCTCGTGCGGGATAAGGCATGCGGCAATTGCCAAACGCCCCGCAAGTGAGAAGGGCGGGTGATGTGCAAGGAAAGCATCGATGGATTCCCGCCCGGACTTCAGCAGAGCATCCAGCATGGAGTCAAGAGTCTCTGCGCATCCCTGGTTCTGCAGGAGGCTCGAGATCAATTGGGCCTCGGCAGTACCCTGCAATGCGAGAATCCTCTGCACGAGCGATGCGCCAAGAGGGTAGCCGAGATGCGCGCTCGCCCCAGCTCCCAAGACAAGAACGGTATCTCTCGTGATCATGACTACCGCCCCCTCGCACCTGTAATCTCCTCCCGCGCCTCTTCCCGACTCGACAGCTCGCCCTCGGGCGTTGCCTTGTAGGCCGCCCAGCGGTTCCATTCGGCAGCGCGCGGGTCGCCGTGGTCGATCGCGCGCACCTCGGCCGTACCGATGCACCATGGCTCGTCGCCGGAGATCTCGCCTTCGATAAAGTGGATGGGATGCCGGCCGGCCGCCTCGAGCCCGTCGATCCGGATCGCGAGAGGGAGTCCCTTCTCGAATGCCGCATCCATTTTCACTTCGTCACCTTGACCCCCCTCTTCCGCGGTGAGAGGGATGATGATGCGGCCGGTGGCGCGGAACTGGGCGTCGACCTCGTGGCGTGTGTGGCGATCGATCACGAGGGAAGATCTTCTGGTGCGCCGGGCGGAGGCTCACGCTGCGTGCCGGAGACCGGGCCGGACTCCGCGGGACTCGGCTGCTCCGCGGAATCCCCGTGGCTGCGACGAGTGGCCTTCGCGTGGAAGCGCCGGATGCGCGCCTGGGCCTTGGCCGCATCTTCACCCTCGATGACATCGCGTTTGAGGACCTCAGAGGAGAGGACCTTTCGGATCTCCTCCGGGTCCACGAGGACCCCATCCGAGAACTTGCGCAGTTCGCGACGGATCATCATGACGACGTCCTCCGAGAGGACGAGCGCGCCCAGGATGAAGCGGTTCACGACCAGGAGCTTCTCGTGGAACTCCTCGCGCGCGTCCTTGGACAGCCCCTCCTTGCAGATGACGAACAGCTTCTCTTGGTGCTCCGCATTCTTCGGATCCAGATCCAGAAGGTCCAGGGCGCACACCAGGTCGTAGGAAATGGGCTTCTCGAACCGGATCTTGTAGACGTTCCAGCAAATGCCGTTGGTGAGGATCACCCACTGTACCCCGTTGTTCGCACCGTACTCGATCGCCTGACGCAGGTGGTTCTCCTTGAGGTCGAGCCCGACAGCCTTGGCCTCGATGAGGTATTCCACCTTCCCATCGATCTTCACAGCCAGGTCGCAGAATGTGCAGCGGACTGCAAACTCGCTCGTCAGGTCGACGTACTTGTCGTAGCCAAAGACCTCCGCAAGAACGTCCTTGATGATGGAAACCGTGTCGGACTCATTCACATCCCGATCTTTGGCGGTTCGCAGAACTTGCTGGAATCGAGCGACAGTGCGAACAAACCGATCCGCAACACGTTTCGGTACCATGGCAACATCCTCCCAGACGATGACCCTACGCCCAGTCAGTGTAGCGACCGTCCGGGGCGGAGTCAGCAGGGAAATGACACAAGGAAATGAGACGACATTCCTTGGCCTTGCGCCCGTGGCAGCCCCCTCTTCCCTCCGCGATCTCCGCGTCTCCGTGTGATTCCTCCGGCTCCGGTTTCATCCAAACCGATCAACGTTGAGGACTGTGCGGGCCCGCGGTAGGGTTCGGGGCATGAAGATTCTGGTGATCGGGGCGACGGGCTTTCTTGGGCGCGACGTGGCGGCGCGGCTGGCGGAGGAGCACGAGGTCGTAGCGGCGGGCGGGCGCACGGCGCCGGCCGGCGGCATCCGGCTGGATGTGCGCGACGAGGCGCAGTTACGGCGCGTTCTCGCGGAGACGGCGCCGGACTGCGTCGTCCACCTGGCCGCCTGTCGCGAGCCGGACCTCTGCGAGGACGAGCCCGACGAGACCCGGCGGCTCAACACGGCGCCGGTGGCCGCGATGTGCGGGGCCCTGCCCCCGGCGGCCCGGCTGGTCTTCGTCAGCACCGACTACGTGTTCGATGGCGAGACGCCGCCCTATGCCGAAGACAGCCCGCGGCGCGCGGTGAACGTCTACGGACAGAGCAAGATCGAGGCTGAGGATTTCGTCCGCCGCCGCCCGGGCTCGCTTGTGGTCCGTATTCCCCTTCTGGTCGGCGCGGGGCCGACGTTCGAGACGTCCGGATTTCTCCAGCAGATCGTGTGCGCGCTGCGGGATCCGAAGCCGCAGGAGGCGGACGCCGTGCTGCGCCGCTTCCCGACCTGGATCTGCGACGTCGCCGAGGCGCTGGCGTTTCTGGTCGGCCGCGGCGCGACGGGCGCGATTCACTACAGCGGCGCCGAGGGGCTGACGCGATACGAGATGACGGCGCAGGCGGCGGAGGTCCTGGGCATGCCGATGGGCCACATCCGGCCGTCCGACCGGATCGTCCCCCGCCGCGCGGCGCGGCCTCGCGACTCGCAGCTTGCGACGAATCGCATCCGCGCGCTCGGGTTCGCGAGATTCACGCCCTTTCGGGACGTGGTCCGCGCGTTTGCTTCAGCGTTCCCGCCGGGATAGACGGGGTCACCGCCTGCAACGGTCACGCAAGCCACCGAAAGCCGCGGAGGACCCCTATTTCCGATCCGGAACGGCCCCGCCGTTGAGGTGCTTCGTCACGCAGCCGTTCGAGATGTCGTCGACCATCGCGGCCGCGCGTTCCTTGCGCATGAGCGTCGGCACCGAGGCGCGGTAGGTTTCGAGCTCCAGCAGCCGGAGCGCCTCCACCAGATCGTAGTAGGCGATGACCGCCCGTTCCCGCGCGGCGGACACCGCGGCCTCGCGGTCCAGACGGATCCGGGCGGCCTCCATCTGGAGGCGCGCGATGTTGACTTCATCCGGGCGGAAGACCAGCTGGGAGAAATCCCACGTGACGGCCACCTCGTACTCGTTCAGCCAGCGCGGGCTCTCGCCGGTCGAGTAGCTGTCCTGGGTGAGGTAGGCGGCTCCAAACGAATCGGCGGAGGGGCGGTTGACGACCGTGTAGTCGCGGAATGGCTGCTGCCCGATCAGCGAACGGAGTTCGAGCCGCGGAACCCAGGCGGCCTTCCGCATGCGCTTGTCCCAGTCCGCGGTCTTGGGAGTGAACTCGGGCACCGCGTCGGCGGCGGCCTGGAGCACGGCCTCGATCGGCGCGAGGTTCTTCAGGGTGAGGCGAACATACCGGGCGTCCGGCGTCGCCGCGGCCGGGGCGGACGGCGGAACCGAGTTTGTCGCCGCGCCCGCGCAGACCGTCAGCCCGATCACCGAAATCGTCCAGCCAAGAAACCGGATCATCGACGCCTCCCGCGGAGCGCATCCGCACGGTGTTGCTGCACATCCTAGTGGAATCCTCACGCGCCGACCAGTCTATCCTGCCATCCCGCCCGTTTCTCCCTCGCATCGCCAGAGCCGGGGCGGATCTGGAGGTCCGCCCCCACGTCGGAAGCGCCTCCCCGTGGCGGCGGAACTCCGGCTCCGCTGCAGCCCTCGCACGACAACGCGGGTTTGCACAACCCCGGCGGGCGGTGTAGGAAGTGGGGCGCCGCATGGCGGCGCATCATGATGAAACCATCGGTATCCAGTCTGTACCAGGCCGTCGAGATCGAGCAGGACCCAAAGCCGCTGCTGATCGGGGAACGGTGCAACGCGAATGGGTCGAAGGCGTTTCGCGAGCGGTTGCTGGCGGACGACTACGAGGGCTGCCTGCGCATCGCCGTCGCACAGGAGACCGGCGGCGCCCACCTGCTGGATCTCTGCACGGCGTATGCGGGCCGCGACGAGAAGAAGGACCTGCTGGCGCTGGTGCCGATGCTGGCGCGCTCGGTCCGCATGCCGCTGGTGATCGACTCCACGACGCCGGACTGCATCGAGGCCTGCCTGCGCATCTATCCCGGGCGCTGCATCGTCAACTCGATCAACCTCGAGGACGGCGGGAAGAACCTGAATCGCATCTGCCCGCTGCTGAAGAAATACGGCGCCGCGGTCATCGCCCTGACGATCGACGAAAAGGGCATGGCGATGAAGGCCGACGAGAAGGTCGCCGTTGCGCGTCGAATCCTCGACCTGGCCGTCGGCCGCCACGGGTTGCGGCCGCAGGACCTGATTTTCGATCCGCTGACTTTCACCGTCGGCGCCGGCGACGAGACCCTCCGCGACGCCGCGGTGCAGACGATCGGGGCCATCCGCCGGATCAAGGTGGAGCTCCCCGGGGTTTATACTTCGCTGGGCCTCAGCAACATCTCCTTCGGGCTCCCGCCCGCGGCGCGGCGCGTCTTGAACAGCGTGTTTCTCCACGAGGCCGTCGAGGCCGGGCTCGATGCGGCGATCGTCGACGCCGGCAAGATCCTGCCGCTGGCCACCATTTCGGCGGAGGACCGCGAAATCTGCCTGGACCTCCTTTTCGACCGCGTGAAGAACCCCGAGAAGAAGCCGCTGAACATCTTCATCGAGCACTTCCAGGCCAAGTCCGGAACCGCGAAGCCCGACGAGGCGGCGAAGGAGCCCGGCCCGGCGGAAGAGGCGCTGTTCGACCGCATCGTGCGCGGCGACAAGGACGGGGTCGAGGATCTGCTCGCGATCCTGATGCGGCGCTACGTGCCGACGGCGATCATCAACCAGATCCTGGTGCCCTCCATGCGCCACGTCGGCGAGCTGTTCGGCAAGGGCGAGATCCTGCTGCCCTTCGTGCTGCAGTCGGCGGAGGTCATGAAAAAGGCCGTGGCGCACCTGGAGCCGTTCATGGACCGGTCGGGCGACGCCAAGGGCGTGTCGATCCTGCTCGCCACCGTGCAGGGCGACGTCCATGACATCGGGAAGAACCTCGTCGACATCATTCTTTCGAACAACGGCTACAAGGTCCACAACCTCGGCATCAAGGTGCCGGCCGAGACGATCCTCGCGAAGGCGAAGGAGCTGAAGGTCGACATGGTCGGCCTCAGCGGCCTGCTGGTGAAGTCGGCGATCGTGATGCAGGAGAGCATGCCGCAGTACCGCGAGGCGGGACTCGGGGTGCCGATCCTGCTCGGCGGCGCGGCGCTGACGAAGAAGTTCGTCGCCGTCTCGTGCGCGCCCGGGTACGACCGGCCGGTCGTCTATTGCGCCGACGCCTTCGCGGGTCTCAAGGCGGTGCAGGACTTCGAGGCCGGGACGCTGAAGGCGACGACGTGGGATCCTTCGACCGTGCCCACGACCGCGACCGCGGCGGCGCTGGACATCGAGGTCCGGCGCGACGGCCCGGCGCCAACGCCTCCGTTTCTCGGCGCGCGGCACGTCACGGACGTGCCCGTCGAGGCCCTCTTCTCCTACATCAACGACGAGGCCCTCTTCCGGGGCCGATGGGGCTACCGGCGCGGCCGCATGGGCGCCGACGAGTACCGCGCGCTGATCGAGGGCAAGGTGCGCCCGCTCTATGCGGAGTTCCGCCGCCGCGCCGTCGAGGACCGCCTGGTGCAGCCGAAGGTCGCCTACGGCTACTACCGCTGCTGGAGCCGCGGGGAGACGCTTTTTGTCGAGGACGGCGGAACGGTCCACGAGTTCGGCTTCCCGCGCCGCACGGAGCCGCCGCGCATCTGCATCGCGGACTTCTTCAAGACCGAGGCCGAGGGCGGCGACGTCGTGGGGTTCTTTGTCGTGACCATCGGCGAGCGGATTGACCGCGAGATCCACGATCTCTTCACGGCGAACGCGTACCACGACTACCTGATGCTCCACGGCTTCAGCGTCGAGGTCACCGACGCCCTGGCCGAGTACTGGCACGAGCGGATGCGCGGGGAACTGGGAATCGGCTCGCACCGCCCGAAGTCTCTCGCCGGCTACGTCGTGCAGGACTACCAGGGCTCGCGCTACGGGTTCGGCTATCCGTCCTGCCCCGACCTCGGCGCCCACGGGCCGGTCTTCGCGATGCTCGATCCCGGTGCGATCGGCGTCACACTCACCGAGAACTTCCAGATGGTCCCCGAGCAGAGCACCTCCGCCATCGTCGTCCACCACCCGCAGGCGAAGTATTTCGCCGTGTAGGGCGGGGATCAGGGCAGCGCGATACGGTAGAAGAAGCGGTTGGTGGACGGGAGGGCGGAGTCGACGACGTTGGTGCTGTCGGCAGAGACCTCGAATGACCCCAGGCTGGTCCAGTCGTTCGACAGCAGGTTCGTGCAGCGGTCCACGCGCGCGGTGGTCGCCGCGTAGAGGTTCTGCACGGCGATCGTGACGCTCCCCCCGCTCTTCCCGATTGCGGTGACGGCGGGATAGTCCGGGAATTCGCTGACCTCGAACGACTCGACCGTCGCCGGCGTTGCGGTGGGCGGGAACGAGAAGTCCGCGCCGACCCAGAACGCCAGGTAGTCGGGTGTGCCGTCCCCCAACGACACCGAACCGTCGATCCGGTGGAACACGAGGCCGTTCGTGCTCCAGTACTGGCGGTAGACATTGCCTTGCTTGGTCAGCCGCATCCAGAACGGAACGGCGCCTAGGTCGAAGGGAATATCCGTGAAGGACTCCTGGGGTTCCCCGTTGGTCTCGGCAAAGGAGCGAAATGCCCTCGCGCCGTCGAGGTGGCCGTAGGCATACCGGACATGGTTGTCCTCGCTGTCGTACGCGAACAGGGCGATCTGCACGTTGTCGTTCGTCGGCTGGAAGCCGTTGAGACGAATCGTCGCGCAGAAATCGTTCGTGGTGGGACATGGGATCCGGAAGAGGTTGCGGTAGTTGAAGGAATCCCAGTACATGTCGCCGTTCCCGCTGGAGACCCGGCAGACGCCACCGGAGACGGCATAGAGGGAGGCATCCTTGTTCACGATGGTCCACCCATTGGACTCGGGAGGGGTTGTGAACTCTTCCTGGAAGATCACCCGCTCGGGCAGTGCCGATCCGCCGGTGGCCCCGCCGTACACCACCGCGAAGTCGTCGAAATCGATCGTGCTCGCGTAGCGCGTGTGGGCGACGACAATGCCGAAAGATCGGCCCGTACAGACGGATCCGGAGATGTCCGTCCACGAATTGGACACCGTGACCGCATCGGTTTCGTTCTCGGCCACCAGTCCGAAGCGGATCTGGTTGCCGGGGAGATACTCGCCGCTTACCGTCAGTTTCCAGACCTCGCTCCCGTCGACCGCAGGGCCTTGGATGATGAAGTTCGTGGCCTGGCCGGAATACGTCCCATTCTTGTAAAACGCCATGCCTTCCTCAAAGCCGATAATGTCTTCCCCGGCCCCGACAGAGAAGAAATAGCCCGTGGACAACGTCGAGTCGGCCAACGCCGCCAGCATGATCCCCAGCCTTTCGCCCGTTCCGGCCGGTGACTCCCCCGCCGACTGGATTGTGAACCTCGCGGTGACGACGAAGTTGCTCTGAACAATCCCGCCGAGATTAGTGACCGCCACGGCAGCCCAGTCGGAAACATTTGTAACATCCGCATCGACATCGGCATATCGATAGGCCTGACTCAGGGGAGACCACCGGGAAGGCGGCTGCTCGGTAAAGGCGGACACATCGCCTGTTGCGAAGTCGTT
>CAYXFW010000101.1:0-8145 GCA_964464305.1 uncultured Verrucomicrobiota bacterium | reverse complement strand
CTTCACCGCGTCGTCGTGTGCGGCGAGGAAGTTGCCGGCGATCGGCAACCATGGACCGTTCTTCGACTCCACCAGCATGATCGCGATGTAACCGTTGGCGACCAGCCACTCGGACATCGGGCCCATCGAGGCGTTGCCGCCGGGCGAGGCGATGAAGATGCTGGGCCATTGCTTGGAGGTGTCCGTCTCGTAGCCCGCGGGCAGGTAGACATTGTAGTGGTAGGTGCCGACCATTGCCTTGCGGTCCTTGGCCGACTTGATGACACGCACGTCCTTCATCGGCGTCGACGCCGTCACCTCGCATTCGATCAAGGTCGGGGTCTGATCGGGAACCTTCTCGTCCATCGGCGTCGTCCCCGCCATCCCGGTCGCCACCCCCGCGCCTGCCGCCAGCAAACCAGCCAGAATACGTCTCATACCCGGTCCTCCTCGGGCTCCAGAATGCCCTTCCCGCCCCGCCGCCGCAAGCCCGGGTTGGCACCCCGAACCTCCATTTTCCCATTGGCCTCCGCACCCGGGGTGAACCGCAGAACATCGAAGGACTGGCCCCCTCGGACAACGACGACGGCCGGAGTCCCAATCCTCAAAGAACCCTCGCCCCGCTGCTTACCTGCCGGCATGCCGGCCTGATCCCGTGGCAGCAATTCCGGTACTGTTTCTATGTCCCGATCGACCCGAAGAACAACGGCGTCCACGATGGCCTCGGCCTGCGGCGGGCCTCGACATCTGACGCCGGGCGTTCGGCAAGAAAGATTGAACAAAGCTCCGTCGGCAGACGTATAAGGGAAAAGGGCGCGATCGGCGTGCTGAAATAACGCGGAGGTGCGGAATGAAAGTCGGACTCATGTTGGCGGGGCTCGGGCTTCTCGTGATCGGCACAGGGGGTTCCGCGGCGGCGGACAAACCCGCAGCGGAGGGCGGAACCAACTCGGTTCACGCGTCGCTGGTTATATATCCGAATGCGGTCATCGCGACCAACGATGCCGCAACGGGCATGACGTTCTCCGTCGAGCCCAACGGTCGCGAACTGAAGGCCATCGGCAAGGACGGGACCGTGCTTTGGAAAGTGGACCTCGTGAAGAAGTGGAGGATGGGCTCTGCGGTTATTCGCCATTTGTCGATTCGAGGCGAGAAGATAGAGGTCACCGTCGGGAAACATGCGTTTGGCGAGGTCGAGATCAGGACCGGCCGGGATCAATTCAAGGGATCAGACTGAGCCGGCAGGCGCGGGGACATCATTCGAGATGATGCGGGTCACTGTCTGACCAGGTCCCCGGCGCCTCGGTCACCGCCGGGGTGAACCGCAGAACCGCAGAACACCGAACCGCAGAATGTCGAAGGCAGGCCCGCAAGCGCTCCGGAGCGCAAGGCGGACGGAGGCGTACGCCCTGGAGGGAACCCTCGCCCGCAAGCCGGCCCGCGCAGCCCCTTCCTTGCCCGCCACGCGCCCCCCGCCCGGTCCGGGGCACCGATTGGGCTTGGGGGGAAGGGGGCTCCTCTGGTAGGGTGGGGCACGACTCTTTGAGGCGTTTTTCAACCGTTCCGATCGCGAAAGGATTGCCGGGTCCATGAAGGTTCTGATCATCAACGCGGGCAGTTCGTCGGTGAAGTTCAACCTCTACGAGAGCGACGGCGAGAAGCTGCTGGCGAAGGGACTGATCGAGCGCATCAAGTCGCCCGAGGCCCGGCTGAAGTACTCGAACGACCGCGGGGCGAAGATCGAGAAGGGCATCCGCGCCAACTCCTACGAGGCGGCGATCTCCGAAGCGTGCCTGGCGTTGATGGACAAGACCCACGGTGTGATCGAGACGCTGGACGAAATCGCGGCGATCGGGCACCGGGTCGTCCACGGCGGTGCGGAGATCACCGGCACGGTCCGCATCTCGGAGAAGATCAAGCAGATCATCCTCGACTGCTACCAGCTCGCGCCGCTCCACAACCCCTCGAACTACGAGGGGATCGAGGCCTGCGAGCACCTGTTCCCGAGCGTGCCCAACGCGGCCGTGTTCGACACCGCCTTCCACCAGTCGATGGAGCCCTCCTGCTACAGCTACGCCATCCCGATCGAACTGGCCCGCAAGCACAAGATCCGCCGCTATGGCTTCCACGGCACGTCGCACCACTACGTCGCGCTGCGCACGGCGGAGCACCTCGGCCAGCCGCTCGGCCAGCTCAAGCTGATCACGATCCACCTCGGCAACGGGTGCAGCATCACGGCGATCGACCACGGCCGCGTGGCCGCCACGAGCATGGGGCTTACGCCGCTGGAGGGGCTTGTGATGGGCTCGCGTTGCGGCGACATCGACCCCGCCGTCGTCATGTTCCTCGCGCGTCTCGGCTACAGCCTCGACGAGATCGACAAGATCCTCAACAAGCAGAGCGGGCTGCTGGGCCTCGCCGGGATCGGCAGCATGGACATGCGCGACATCCTGAAGGCGGTCGACGAGAACAACGCGCAGGCCGCGATGGCGCTGGACGTGTTCAACCACCGCATCGTGAAGTACGTCGGCGCCTACACCGCGGAGCTCAACGGCATCGACGCCGTCGTCTTCACCGGCGGCATCGGCGAGAACGTCCCGCGCATCCGCGGCGCCGTCTGCGAGCACCTGACGTTCATGGGCATCCAGCTCGACGCCGCCCGCAACCGCGGCAACGAGACGGTCATCACGCGCGAGGGCGCCACGCCGCTCGCCATGGTCGTGCCGACCAACGAAGAGCTGATGATCGCCCGCGAAACGGTCCGGGTGCTGTTCTCCTAGCGCCCCGCCGCAGGGGGCGGGAAGCTCGAAATCCCAATCCCGAAATCCGAAACAAGCACGAAGCGCGAAGGTCGAATGTTCCAAACGGGACAGGCGACGTGCGTCTCTGTGCTATTCCTCAAAAAGGCCGCGGCCCGTTGTAGCCGGGGGCGTCGACCCCGGCCACCTTGCGCTCCGGAGCACTTGCCTGGCCGGCCTCGTCCGGCTTCGCATGGCGTCGCCGGGACAAGCCGCGGCCGGCTACAACAGACGGCGGGCCGTCCTTCGAGATTCTGCGGTTGGGTGTTCTGCGGTTCTGCGGTTCGCCGTGGCGGTGACCGCTGGGCCGGGATCTGGCCATGAATATCAAAACCGAAGTTCGAAGGTTCCTCGCGGTTCTCGGTGACTCGCACAGATGAAGTGGCGCGGCCGCCACAACAGACGGTTCGCGTGCCCTCGGAATTCCAATTTCGTGCTTCCGCCCCGCGCGGCTTCAGCGCGGGGCGGCGAGGTGGAGGATGACCTCGGTGGCGGCGGAAAGGCCGAACATGCCGGTGAGCGTGGACAGGCTGCCGAGCGGACGACGCTTGCGTCCGCGGCGGTGTTCGAGCCCCGGAGCGACAGGCTCGGGGTCGGCGTCAAACGGGGCGGGGGGGGGCGGCGGCTCGAGGGAATAGACGCACCGGATGCCCGACACGATGCCGTCGCGGCGGAGCCGCTTGCGGACGAATCGCGCGAGAGGGCAGCGTTCGGTCGAGGCGAGATCGCCGATGCGGACCGCCATCGGATCGGTCCGCGTCGCCGCGCCCATGCAGGAAACGGTCCACACGCCCGCCTGGTGCGCCGCGCGCAGGAGCGCCACCTTCGGGCCGAGGCTGTCGATGGCGTCGATCACGGCGTCGACGCCGCCGGCAAGGAGGTCCGGCGCGGTCGCGGCATCGATGAACGTGCGGCGCGCGTCGACATCGCACCCGGGATTGATGTCGAGGATGCGCGCCGCGGCGACCTCGACCTTCGGCCGGCCGAGGGTCGATTCGAGCGCGAAGAGCTGGCGGTTGATATTGCTTGGCTGGACGATATCGAAATCGACGAGCCGCAGGTGCCCGATGCCCGCGCGCGCGAGGCCCTCGACCGCGTAGGATCCGACGGCGCCCAGCCCGGCGACGAGCACGCGGGCATCCCGCAGCCGCGCCAGACCCTCCGCGCCGAGCAGCATTTCCGTTCGGGCAAAGCGGTTCATGGGACCGCCACCCGGGAGGCGCCGAAGAGGCGGGCCGCATTGGCCGACGTCAGGGCGGCCGCCGATGCCATGGACACGCCGCGGGCGCGGGCGATCGCCGCAACGACCAGAGGCAGGTTGGCCGGTTCGTTCGCGGGACCGCCCGCGGGCCCGGCCGGCGCGCCCTCGGGCGGAAGGTCGGGCGCGTCGGTCTCGGCCAGTAGGCGGTCCGGGGGAACGGCCCGCGCGGCGGCGGCGGACCGCGTGTTCCGCGTGTACGTGATCGTCCCTGAGAACGAGAAGCAGGCATTCAGCGCGGCCAGTTGCGGCACGAGGTCCGCGCCGCCGCCGTAGGAGTGAAGCACGAGGCCGACGGGGTGGGGACCCTCGGCGCGCAGCAGTTCCAGCATCCGGCCCCAGGCCCGGCGGCAATGGAGGGTCGCCGGCCGTCGCAGATTGCGGGCGAGGCGGAGCTGGGCGAGGAATACCTCTTCCTGGAGGCGGTCGTCGCGCGGTTCCACCGCGGTGTCGAGACCGATCTCGCCGACGGTCGCCGCGGAGTCGGCCGCGAGGCGCCGCGCAAGATCGTCGAGCCAGTCCGCCGGAAGTCCATCGGGAAACCACGGATGAACCCCGAAGGCCGGGGCGACGGCCGCGGTGCGGGCGGCGAGCGCGGCGACGGCGTCCCAGTCGCGCGGCGAGGTGCCGTTGACGACGACCCGCCGCACGCCCGCCGCCGCGGCGCGGCGGAATACGCCGTCGAGATCCGCGGCGAAAGCCGCATCCTGCAGGTGCGCGTGGGCGTCGAAGAGGTCCATGGTGCAGGCCCCACAGTCATGTTTTTCCGCGCGGATTTCAATGTCGAACGATGGGTTCCCTCCGGCACTTGCCAAGGCCCGGCGGACGGTGCATTCTGTTGGCAGGAGCGGCGCATGTGCGCCGATGGAAAGCCATGAAGACAAACCTGTGGTGGGTGGCGGTTCTGCTCTGCGGCGCGCTCTTGCCGGCCGGCGCGAAGGATACCAAGAAGGGCCCCGGCGATGCCGTTGCGCCGCCGCCCGACAAGGCGGCCCCTCCGGCGGATCCGGCCGCTCCGGTCCCGCCGGGAAGCTACCAGGGCCCGGCGTACGCCGAGATGGACCAGGACAAGGACAACACGCTGACGTGGAGCGAATTCCTCGTCGCCCAGGCCGTGGCGATGGGCAAGACCGCCGACCAGGCGAAGGCGCTGCCCGCCAAGGACCAGACCCGCGTCCGGAAGATGTTCAAGGAGGCGGACAAGGATCGCAGCGACAACCTGACCTCCCAGGAATGGGATGCCTACTGCGCCGCGCGAATCGCCGCGAAGGTCCGGATCCAGCAGAAGGTGAAGTCCGCGGCCGAGGAAGAGGCCGAGGACGACGCCCGGATGAAGAAGTACGCGCGCTGATCTGCCGCGACGCGACATCGTCCCCGTGCCCCGTGTCGTTCGGCGGGGATGCGAGGGCCTCTGCCCCGCCTTGACTTGCCGGGTGCGGATCGCTATCCCTCGACTCCATGCGTACCGGCATGACGCGGGTGCGCGCCCCTGTCGAACATGGAGAGACCGACGCCATGGCAGCCAATGTACTCGAGACCATCCGCGAGAACGCCCGCAAGCTCGGCCGCAGAATCGTGCTGACCGAGAGCGACGATCCCCGCAATCTGAAGGCTGCCGCCAAGCTGGCGCAGACCGGGTATGCGAAGCCCGTGCTGGTGGGCGATTCGGCCGCGATCCGGACCCTGGCGTCGCAATCCGGCGTCGACCTGGCCGGCGTCGAAGTCGTCGACGCCCTTGCCTCGCCGCGCCTCGACCGTTACATCGACACCGTCGTCGGGCTTCGGAAGAGCAAGGGGCTGACGCCCGAGCAGGCGCGCGAGTGGATCCGGGACACCTGCGTCTTTGCCGCCGCGATGGTGTGCGCCGGCGACGCCCACGGCTACGTGTCCGGCGGCGGAAATCCCGCCGGCTACAATCACAACACCGGCCAGAAGACCAAGCCCGCGCTGCAGCTCTTCCGCACCGCGCCGGGGATCAAGACCGCCTCCGCCTACTTCATCATGCAGCTGCCCGACCCGAAGTGGGGTTTCCATGGGGCGCTCTTCTACGCGGACTGCGGTCTGAACATCAATCCGAACGCCGACCAACTCGCCGAGATCGCGGTCTCGACCGCCCGCACCTACCGCGCCTTCACGGGCGACGAGCCGCGCGTGGGCATGATTTCCTGCTCCACCAAGGGTTCGGCGAAGGATCCGACGGTCGACAAGGTCATCGAGGCCACCCGCAAGGCCCAGGCCCTGGCGCCGGACCTGCTCATCGACGGCGAATTCCAGTTCGATGCCGCCGTGATCCCCGAGATCGGCGCGAAGAAAGCCCCGGGTTCCAAGATCGCCGGGCGGTGCAATGTGCTGATCTTCCCGGATCTCAACTGCGGGAACACCATGTACAAGGCCACCGAGCGCCTCGCTGGCGCCGCGGCGATCGGCCCCCTGCTGCAGGGGCTCCGCCGTCCGTTCAACGACGTCTCGCGGGGCTGCTCGGTCGACGACATCGTCGACTGCTCCGCCGTCGCCGCAGCGACGGAATGGACGGAGTAGGCGGGAGGGGAGTTTCAAGTTCCAAGTTTCAGGTTTCAAGTTTGCCCCGGCCGGGGCAACCGTGAACCTTGAACCGCCTCGTCGCGCCTCGCCAACTTGAGACTTGGAACTTGGAACCTGAAACTCCTCCTCCAAGTTCAAGGTTTCAAGTCTGCCCCGAACCTGGGCAACCCTGAACCCTGAACCGTGAACCGTGAACGCTTAACCCTGAACCGCCTCACCAACTTGAAACTTGAAACTTGGAACCTGAAACTCCTCTTTTCCTGAATAGACCCTCCTCGAAAGGCGTATAAGGGGTGTCCGACGCGTAGAGGTCGAGGGGTGAACGAATGGCGGACGAGCCACGCGACGAGACGAGCGAAGCGAAACCCGGAGGACCGGCGGAAACGCCGGCGTTCGAGGACGTCATGGCCCGGCACGAGACAGCCCTGTTGCGCTACGCGGCACGCCTGCTGAACAACGCGGATGCCGCGCAGGATGTAGTGCAGGAGACCTTCATCCGCCTGCACCGGCGATGGGGACCGGAGGGGCCGCAGGGCGACCATGTCCTGCCCTGGCTCTACAGGACCGCGCACAATGCGGCGGTGGATTTCATCCGGCGCGAGGAACGCCTCCGGAAGCTGCACGAGAGCGCCGTCGAGGAAGCCGGTCCCGCGGTGACCCTGCCGGCGACGGACGATCCCGGGGAGCGCACGCGGCTTGCGCTCGAGCACATGGCCCGACTGGCGCCGGCGGAGCGCGAGGTTCTCGTGCTCCGGCTGCAGGATGGCATGTCGTATCAGGAAATCGGCCGCGTCACCGGGCGGACGGTCGGCAACGTCGGATGCCTCCTCCATCACGCGGTTCGAAAACTGTCCGAGAATCTCAAGCGGGCGGGAGTGCTCTGAAATGAAAACGCATCCCGAATGTCCGAAGGTCGAGCCCGACCTGACCTCGTACCTCACGGGCGATCTGCCCGCGGCGCGGGCGGAGGCGATCCGCGGCCACCTGACCCTCTGTGGAAGCTGCCGGGCGTCTGCGCAGGAACTGGCGACTACCCTCGACCTTCTGCGCGGCGCCCTGGCAGCGTCCCCGGCCGTGCCTGAGCGTCTCGATCCGGCGCGCCGAGCCGCCGTGCTGGCCGTCCACCCATCGCGCGCGACAATCCTGCTCGATATCTGGCTTGTCCCACTCGCCCGCGCGGCGATCTTTGTGATCGTTCCGGCGCTGATTCTTGCATCGCTGATGCTGCCGTCGATCGGGACCAGGAACGCCGTGGTCGGCAAGCTGTCCGACGCTTCGGGCGCAACGGCCGGGGGAAGCGAGAGGGCCCAGGATAAGCTGGAGGACTTCGGGTACACCGTGGGTCCGGCGGAGAGCCGGCGCTCCCATGCGGACGCGCCCGCGGCCGCCCGTGAGCGCGAAACTCTGGCCTTTGGCGAAGGCGGCGGGATGGGCGGCGGGCCGGCATCCGGCGTCGTCGCCGGGAAGGAGATCCGGACCGAAAGGAAAGAGCAGCCCATCGGATTCGGCCTCGGCGCAATCCCGGCCGAGCCCCCGGCCACGGGCGGCAAACCGGCTCTCGGCCGGTCG
>CAYXFW010000100.1:0-8220 GCA_964464305.1 uncultured Verrucomicrobiota bacterium | reverse complement strand
CAAGGAAGGTCCGAAACGCCTGGAGGCAGTCGGCCACCTTCCCGCCTTTCGTAACCAGGTCGGCGAAGACGGCCTCGTCCTCATGGTCCCAGGTCCAAGTGTCGGCGAAGGCTTGGATCTGGCTCGCCGCCTTCGTTCCGTCCTTCTCCGAGAAGAGGACGTTGTAGTTCGCGTTCGAGTTGAACGGCGGGTCGAGGTACACGAGGT
This sequence comes from uncultured Verrucomicrobiota bacterium, assembly GCA_964464305.1. GTDB lineage: Bacteria > Verrucomicrobiota > Kiritimatiellia > PWTM01 > PWTM01 > VGWF01. The sequence continues at coordinate 8,013 of CAYXFW010000100.1, read as the reverse complement.
CGACCGTATCATCCCCCACATGCTGCCGCAGGACGTTGAGGTTGTCCCCGTAGTAGAGCGTGTTCAATCGTTCTTCCCCTCTGAATCCTTGCCCCGAGACCCTACCCCCGCCCGCCGCCCGCGGGAAGCCGTTTCTTTCCTCGCCCGCGCCTCGCTTCGCGCCTTCGCGCCCTTGCGTGAGCGTTCCGTCCCGCCCATGGCCTTCCCAATCACCTCCGCCATACGCTCCCGGTCCGGGTGGAAGTAGTGCTTCGCCACGATCTCCGCCGTCCTGTGCCCCGTTACCCGGCGGACCATCTCCATGGGAACCCCGGCCGTCAGCGCCCGCGTGATCCACGTCGTCCGCAGGGCATGGAAGTCATAGAGGCTGGCGTTCTTCTTCACCGCCGGCCCCTCCCGCTTTGCGCTCCGCACGATCCCGGCCGCCTTGAACGCCCTGCGCACCCGGTACGAGATCCCGCATCGGTTCGTCTGGTACATCGCTGCCGCCTCCGGCCACACGAAACCGGCGGCGTCGGCGCTGTGCCTCTTCTGTGCCCTCAGCGCCGCCCGCAGCTCCTTCAGGATCGGCACCTCGATCCGCTCCCCCGTCTTCCTGGTCTTCACCGTGATGAATCCGCTTTTGAGATCGACGTCACCCCACCGCAGCATGCAGCAGTCGCCCTCTCGCATGGCCGTTTCGGCGGCTGCAAGCATCGGCCCTTGAATGACCGGATCCGCGGCCCGGATAACCGCATCGACCTGCTCTTCCGCCAGCGGCGCCCGGTGAATCGACACGTCACCCTTCAGCGGGATCCCGTCAAACGGGTTGTCTTGGAGCCCCGCCTTGTGCAGCAGGTGCTCGAACACGCTGCGGACGAGGATTAGGCGGGAGTTGTACGTCCCCGGCGCCAGCTTGCCCATGGCCTCGCACCCTGCCCATTCCCGCGCGGCCTCCGGGGTCACGGCGTTCATGGCGCGGGCGTTGGGGTAGCGCGCGGCCATCCATGCGTTGAAGTCCCTCGCGCAGGCAAAGGCCCGCTCCACGTATCGCTCCGACCGTTGCCGGGCATGCGGCGCCCGCTTCCACTGCTCCAGCATGTCCGCCAGCGGCACGCCCTCCGGGCGGATCGGCCGGCCCGTCAGCAGCTCGTACATCTTCCGATGCCACTCGGCATCCCGTTCCCGGCCCGCCCCCAGGTCCATCCGCCTCTTGTCCAGCGCGGCCTGGGCCTCCCGGCGGTTGGCCTCGAAGACCTCGTCCCCAAGCTCCCGCAGCGTGGCAGGCCGTGCGCCCTTGATCTTCACGCCCAGGCTGAAGCACAGGCGTTTCCCGGCCACTCTGGCCCGCCCGTACCACCACCTTGAATCCGCCCGCAGTTCCAACCCCATGGCCGTGTGCCCCCGGTTCTTGGGTTCAACCTTGGCACCATCGCCCGGCAAAGGTCAATCCGGTTCAGCCCTGCGCAACCGAGTCCACGCCCACCCCGGCGCAGCAGAACCGCATGAAAAGCCGCAGAATCAGCGGGTATTGGGGAAAAGAAAATGGAGCGAGCGAAGGGATTTGAACCCTCGACATCCACCTTGGCAAGGTGGAGCTCTACCACTGAGCTACGCTCGCCCCAGAGCTGCGGAGACTATGCAACACGTCCGCATGCGCTGCAAGCGCTTTTTTGCGCACCCCGTTTTGAGGACTCGCGCCCGGCTTGAAACTTGGAACCTGGAACTTGAAACTCCCGCCCCTCCTCAGTCCATCGAAAAGGCCCGCCGGAGGTCGGCGATGACGGCACGGGACATGGGGTGGTGGCGGCCGATGGCCCGCCCGTCGACGAGCGCCTCGGCGGTGTACTCGAGCACCTCGAGCTGGTCGAAGGCGGCGAGCACGCTGCGGCCCACGACCATCACGCCGTTGTTGCAGAGTACGGCCGCCGGGTTGCGCGGCGTCAGGCGACGGGCGACCGCCTCCGGGTCCTTCAGCGGCATCTCGAACGGGAGGCGCGAGACCTCGCGGATGAACACGTAGCTCTCGGGGATCGCGCGCGTGTCGACGGCCCGGTTGCAGATGCTGAACGCGGTGGCGTGGATCGGGTGCGCGTTGACGACCGCCTGGACCTGGGGGTGGGCGCGGTAAATCGCGCGGTGCAGTGCCGCGGCGCGGCTGGGCGCCCGGCCCTCCTCGCGGCGGCCGCGGCGGACCAGCACGAGATCCTCCGGCTCGACCTCGTGCCGGTCGAACGGGTACGGCGTGATCAGGAAGGCGTCGCCCTCGACACGCGCCGAGAACGAACCGGCGGCGCTGGTGAGAAGCCGCTGCCGGTACCCGCGCTCGATGAAATCGCACAGCTCGCGCCGCAGCTCCTTTTCCCGCGTCGTGACCGCGTCGCGCCGGAATGTGCGCAGAGCCGGCTGCGACCGCGCGTAGAGCCGGAGCTGCGCGGCCGCCAGCGTGCGGACCGGGCCGATCGACTTCGCCTTGATGATCGATTTGGCCGTGAACTCGAGCGTCTCGAACCGGCGGAAGGCGGCCTGCAGATCGGGCGCAGCACACACCGTGGTTCTCCATGATCACGCTGTCGAACCCGCGGCGGAACTCGGCGGCGATCTTGCGACCGAGATCCTCGCTGCCCGGGATGCCGTAGGGAGCGAAACCGACCTTCCCCTCGATTTGCCACGCCAGCGGCAGCACGCGCGTCTCCGGGACGCGGTGGGACAGGCTGAACGCAACGAGGGCCATCGGGTGGGCATGCACGACGGCGCGGAGGTCGCGGCGGACCCGGTAGATCGCCTGGTGAAACGGCAGCTCGGAGGACGGCGCGTGGCGGCCGTCGACGGTTCCGTCGGGGCGGACGCGGACGATGTCCGCCGTGGTCAGCGCCCCCTTGTCCACCCGCGCCGGCGTGATCCAGATGTCTCCGTTCTCGTCGAGGATCGACAGGTTTCCCCCCGACGTCGTCGTCATTTTGTAGCGGTAGATCCGCTCCATGGTCATCACAATCTCGTCGCGCGGGTGCAGGTAACGGGTATTCATGAGCACCACGCTACCACCGGGGCGCCAGGATCCAAGTTTCAAGTTTCAAGCTCCAGGTGTCAGGTGTCGGGGAATGGCATTCGGAGAGAACAGCGGGACAGTGAAGCAGTAAAGCAATCCCGTCCAAGGGTTGGAGGAGTGGAAGGTCGGGTCGTCCGAACCTTGGACGCCGTGAGCGTCCGGCCCCCTGGAGCGCGCCCGCGGAGCGGCCGCGCCACCCGATCCCTGTCCCCACACCGCTCCATGCCCCCAAATCCTCGGCTACGCCTTGGGTATCCGGTGACCACCCGTGTGAAATGCGCATGGATACGGCCGCGACGGAGCGCGGCCCTCCAGGTCCGTTCCATAGAGATGCGAGATGATTGTCGTGGAGGGCGCCGCTCTGCCGTGCCCTGCGAAGCGTCTTCGCGAAGCAGGGTCGGCGCCGTGCAGGAGGCACTCGAAGCATCGTTCGTTCCCGATCATCGGGTCTTAGCCGAGGATCAGGGATGCTCATCGCTGGGTGACAAACGGGGCGGCGAATGGCTAGAATCCGCGCGGGCCGGGGGACCATGAAGACCGAAACGTGGCATTACGCAAGGAACGGAGTCCGGGCCGGGCCGGTGAGCCGGGCCGAACTCGACATTCTGGCGGTCCGGGGCGCGATCGGGCCGGACGATCTGGTCTGGCATCCGGACTTCGGCGGGGATTGGAAGCCGGCGCGCGAGGTCGAGGGGCTTCCGGTCGCGGCGCCCGCCGCGGACCCGGAAACGCCGAGCGAGGCGCGTCGCGTCGAGCGCGCATTCGGTCCGCTCGTGGCCGGGATCATCCTCGACGCCGTCGATCTGATCACCGTCGGGCCGGCGGGATTTGTCGTCGGGTTCCCGGTCGGCCTGTGGCTCGGCTGGATTTTCCGCCTGCGGTGGTGGCAGATTCTCCTGGCCGGGCTGATCTCCGGCGCGTACTGCGTCATTCCTTTCACCAACTACATCCCCGTGGGCACGCTGATCGGCGCGTTCGTCCAATACCGGGAAATGGGACGGCGGAAGACCTGAGTTTCAGGTTTCAAGTTCCAAGTTTCAGGTGTCAGGTTTCGGAAGGGGGGGCGCCGGCTGGCTTGAACCCGCCGCCATCCTCCGGTATTTTATTCCGCCTGCCCTGAATGTCCGGGTGGATTTGAAAGGATCGCACATGAATTACCAACTGGCTGCCAATACGATTCGCGGGCTTGCGATGGACGGTGTGGAGAAGGCGAAATCGGGCCACCCCGGGATGCCGATGGGCATGGCCGACGTCGCGGCGGTCCTGTGGCTGCGCTATCTCAAGCACGATCCGACGGACCCCGCGTGGCCCGATCGCGACCGCTTCGTGCTCTCCGCCGGCCACGGCTCGATGCTCGTCTACAGCCTGCTGCATCTGGCCGGATACGACCTCCCGATCGAGGAACTCCAGAAGTTCCGGCAGGTGGACAGCAAGACGCCCGGCCATCCCGAGTTCGGGGAGACCGTCGGCGTCGAGACGACGACCGGCCCCCTCGGCCAGGGCAGCGGCAACGCGGTCGGCATGGCGATCGCCGAGCAGATGCTCACCGCCCGCTTCAACCGCGAAGGGTTGCCGGTCGTCAACCACCGCACCTACGTCATCGCGGGCGACGGCTGCCTCATGGAAGGCATCTCGCACGAGGTCTTCTCGCTGGCCGGGCATCTGAAGCTCGGCAAGCTGGTCCTGTTCTACGATTCCAACCACATCACGATCGAGGGCTCGACCGACCTCGCCTACAGCGACGACGTCCGCAAGCGCTTCGAGGGCTATCACTGGAATGTGCTCGAGATCGACGGCCACAATCCCGTCGAGATCGAGGCGGCGATCGACGCCGCGATTGCGCAGCAGGAGCGTCCGACGATCGTCATCACGCACACCCACATCGCCTACGGCGCCCCGCGCCTGCACGATTCGCACGAGGCCCACGGCGCGCCGCTCGGACCCGACGAGGTTCGCGCCGCGAAACAGAACCTGGGGCTTCCGGCCGATCGCGACTTCTACGTTTCCGAGGCCGTGCGCGAGCAGTTCGCCGCCCGCCGGGCCGAGATGACCGCCGTCCACGAGGAGTGGAAGAAGCTCTTCGGCCGCTGGCGCGCCGCCCACCCCGACCTCGCCGCGGAATGGAAGGCCGCGCAGAAGAACGAGCTTCCGGCGGACCTGGATGCCTGCCTGCCCGTCTTCGATCCCGCCAAGCCCATCGCCACGCGCGCCGCGTCCGGCCGCACGCTGCAGGAGCTGGCGAAGAAAGTACCGAACCTGGTCGGCGGTTCCGCGGACCTTGCGCCGAGCACCAACACCCACCTCAAGGACCAGGGCGACATCGCTCCGGGGGCCTTCGCGGGCCGGAACTTCCACTTCGGCGTGCGCGAACTCGGCATGGGCGCCGTGATGAACGGCATCGCGCTGCACAGCGGGTTCCGCATCTACGGCGCGACCTTCCTGGTCTTCGCGGACTACTGCCGCCCGGCGATTCGGCTGGCCGCGCTGATGAAGATCCCCGTCGTCTACGTCTTCACGCACGACAGCATCTTCGTCGGCGAGGACGGGCCCACGCACCAGCCGGTCGAGCATTTCGCCAGCCTGCGCGCGATCCCGAACCTGACAGTCATCCGGCCGGCCGACGCCACCGAGACGGCTACGGCATGGACCGTGGCGCTGCGGAACACCACGGGGCCGACCGCGCTGCTGCTCACCCGGCAGAATCTCCCGATCCTCGACCGCACGACGTTCCCGCCGGCGGCCTCGCTCGGACAGGGCGCCTACACGCTGTGGGAGAGCAAGCCCGGCGCCAAGCCGGATCTGGTCCTGATCGCCACGGGCTCGGAGGTCTCCATCTCGCTCGACGCCGCACGGACGCTGGCTGCGGAGGATGGCCGGGCCATCCGCGTGGTCAACATGCCGTCGTGGGAGCTGTTCGAGCGCCAGACGCGGAAGTACCGCAACGAAGTGATCCCCCCGGCCTGCAAGCGGCGGCTGGCGGTGGAAGCCGGGGTCTCGATGGGCTGGGCGAAGTACGTCGGGCTCGGCGGCGCGACGATCTCCATCGACCGCTTCGGCGCCTCCGGCCCCGCCAAGGCCCTCGGCGAGAAATTCGGCATTACGGCGGCCAACGTGCTGGCCGTCGCGCGCTCGATGTTCTGAGCCCGGGGAAGATCACAACGACGCAACGGACGCAGAACGGATCGCGCCGGTCGGCAGGGGCCGGAATGGCGATTGCCGTCCGAACCTTGGAACCCTTGGACCTTCGCGCGTCCAACCCTTGGACGCCGGGATTGCGCTTGTGGGCGCCGCCCCGCCGCGCTATGGATGGCCCCGCGTGAGTTCCGAACCGACAGAAACCCCGGTGCCCCCCGCGGCAGCGCGCGACATCCGGAGGGTCGCGGGATTCGTCGTCCTTTCGCTGGTCCTCGTCGGCGCGAGCCTGCTGACGCCCGTGCGCGCGTGGGCCGACATGGACCGGATCTCCGCGTGGACGGGAAGCCTCGGCGCCTGGGGCCCCGTGGTAATCCTGCTCCTCGGGCTGATCACCCCCCTGCTCTTCATTCCGCGCTGGCCCATCGCCTTCGCGTCCGGTCTCCTCTACGGAACCCTGTGGGGCACGGTGCTGGCCAACGTGGCCTCGTGCCTGGGGGCGGTCCTTCACTATGCGATGTCCCGCTCGCTGCTCGCGCCCTGGTGCCGGCGGTTGCTGGAGAAGCGGCGCAGCAGCCTGCTGGACATCCCGCGCGATCGCGCCTTCCTTGCGCTCTTCCTGCTGCGGGCCTTCCCTCTCTCCAACTTCGTGGCGACGAACATCCTCGCCGGCACGCTTCGCATTCCCTTCCGGACCTATCTCGCCGCAACCTTTCTCGGCATGATTCCGTCCTCGCTGATGTATGCGGCCTGGGGCAAACTCATGAAGCGACCGTCGCCGGAGTTCTATGCCGTCGCGGTCGCCAGCCTGGTCTTCATTGTCCCCGGGACGCTCCTGGCGAGGCGCTTCCTCGGCCGGTGGATGCGCGGGCCCGGCGGCGCGGCGGAGACATCGCGGAGGGATGCGCCATGAGCGGAATGAACGTGCTGGACTACGTGTTCTTCGGCCTGGTTCTCGTCGGCGCCATCCGCGGCGCCATCGTGGGACTCTCCCGGCAGTTGTTCGGTCTCCTCATGCTGGTGGTGTCCCTGTGGGCGGCCGGGCGGTTCTACCCCGAGCTCGCGCCGACCCTTGTCTCGGGCGGACACATGGATCCGCACACCGCCGACATCTCCGCCTACCTCATCCTCTTCGGCGGAGTATGCGCCGCCTTCCTCGTCGTCCGCCTGCTCCTCCGCGCCCTCATCAAGTTCGCCTTCACCCAGGCCATCGAGAAGGTCGGAGGCGCCCTCGTAGGCTGCGCCATGGGCGCGATTTCCGCCGCAGCAGCCATGATCGCCCTGAGCCTGATCCCGAATGAGGCGATTCATAACGCCGTGGCTCAGGAATCCTGGGTCGGACGCCGCCTGATCCACGCATTCCCTGCCTTCTACGGAGAAATCTCCGAGAAGTATAACCTGCCTTCCATAAAGGGTTTGACCCCTGGAGATTCCGCCGCTCCGAAGGCCCCGGAGAGCCCGGATTCCGCGGTGCCGGCCATGGAAGATCCCCCGCCCGTCACCCCGGTCGAGCCCCCGCCGGCGGCGATGCTGCACCGAAAGGGCTTGCATTTGGGGACCGCTCCGGTAGAAGGCGGTGCAACATTGCAGTGTGGACCGGGCCGCAAAGGTGCGGAATCGGTCCCAACCAGGCAGCAGAGCGCTTGAAGAGGAGACGGCTTCCAACATGAACGTGCCGAGAGATCTTCGATACACCAGCACGCACGAGTGGGTCCGGGTTCGGAACGGCGTTGCGACCGTGGGCATCACGGACTACGCGCAGGCCCAGCTCTCCGATCTGACCTTCGTCGAACTGCCGGACAAGGACGACGAGGTCAGCGCCTCGGACGAACTTGCGGTGGTCGAGTCGGTCA
>CAYXFW010000099.1:0-8235 GCA_964464305.1 uncultured Verrucomicrobiota bacterium | reverse complement strand
CCCCAGGTCACTGAAATCCTCACCGGATACGGGGATCTGTTCCTCATCTGGTTCGACACGCCCCGGACGATCTCGGCGGCGGAATCGGAGGAGCTCTACCAACTCGTCAAGTCGAAACAGCCCCAATGCCTGGTCAATTCGAGGATCGGCAACGGCAAGGGGGACTACGGCAGCCTCGGCGACAACCAGGTTCCGGCCGCCGCGATGGAAACGCCCCAGGAGACGCCGGTCACCCTGAACGACACCTGGGGCTTCAAGGACTACGACTCCAACTGGAAGTCGAAGGAGGAGATCGTCGAGTTGCTCGTCAAGGTCGCGTCGCGCGGCGTCAACCTGCTGCTCAACATCGGTCCCCGCGGCGACGGCAGCCTGACGCCGGAGACGGTGAGCGTCCTGCAAGGCGTCGGCGAATGGACCTCCGTCAACGGCGAGGCGGTCCACGGCACCCGCGCGAATCCGACGCCCGGCGGCTTCGACTGGGGCTATCTCACGATGGGACCGCGGAAGGTCTACCTGTGCCTCAAGGAAGACCGGGCCCGGACGCTGCGTCTCAATGGCCTCCTCGACCGCGTGGATCGCGTGCACATTCTCGGCGGGAAGAGCGATCCGGCCTTCACGCAATCCGCCTCCCCCGACGGCGCACGCCGCACGCTGACGATCGAAATCCCGAAGACCGGGCGGTTCATGCCCGTGGTGGCCGTCGAGTGCGAGGGCGCTCCCGCGTTCCAGCCCGGGTTGCAGGTGCAGAACGACTCGCTGATCCTGCATCCGCTCGCGGCCACACTGTTCGACGGCCGGGTCAAGGAGGCGCGAAAGGTCGTCACGCCCCGGGCCTACCTGGACGCCGAGCGCAAGGCGGCCGAGGCGGCCTTCGGACGACTGCGGCTCGACAATGCCGGGCTGCTGACGGGATGGCGGCAGGCGGCGGACTGGATCGAATGGACGGCCGTCTTCCACGAGCCCGGCGTCTACCGCGTCGAATGGGTCACCCTCGCGCCGGACTCGGCGAAGACGAAGGTGTACGCCGGGGACGTCGCACTGAAGGTCGGCGACGCACCGCCGGTGGTCTCGCCGCTGCGCGCCGACGCCACCTTCTCCGAGAGTCGCACGTCCCATGGCAACCGACGCGTCATCACGCACGCCGGCACGATCGCCATCGACGCGCCCGGCGCCCGGACCCTGCGCCTGCAAATGTCGCGCGACCTCCAGCCCGGCGAAGTCGAGATCGCCCTTGCAGAAGTCCGTCTGGTCCGCGACGTAAAATAAGGTCGGAGGTCGGATCCCAAACTTGCCGTGATGCCCGTTTCCACGACAAGCGCCACCCCCCGCCCTTCCCCCAAATCTTCGGCTAAGACCCGATGTTCGGGAACGAACGATGCTTCGAGTGTCTCCTGCACGGCGCCGACGGAGCGGCGCCCTCCAGGACAATCATCTCGCATCTCTATGGAACGGACCTGGAGGGCCGCGCCGTGCCCTGCGTAGCGTCCTCGCGAAGTAGGGTCCGTCGCGGCCGTATCCATGCATACGTCACACGGGTGGTCACCGGATGCCAGAAGCCTAGCCGAGGATTTGGCTCTCCTCCGCCCTCCACCTTCCACCCTCCACCTTCCACCGCCTTCTTCCTTCTCCCTTCTCCCTCCTCATCTCCTCCAGAAGGACGGAACGAGAAGCACGAGCACTGTGTAGAGCTCAAGACGGCCGAGGAGCATGAGAACGACGAGAAGACCCTGTCCTGTCGCAGGGATGTCCGCGTAATTGGCCATCGGGCCGACGACGTTGAAGCCCGGGCCGACGTTGCCCAGAGTCGCCGCCACGCTCGAGGCGGCGCTGATCCAGTCGTTGCCGAAGTGCAGGGTCATCAGCACGGTCGCCGCCGTGAAGATCGCCACATAGGTCAGCACGAACGTGACGACGTTCATGATCATCTCGGTCTCGACGGCGACGTGGCCCACCTTGATGCTCAGCACCGCCTGCGGGCGCATCCAGCGCAATACCTCGCGGCCGAGGGCCCGGACGGCGAGGAGGATGCGAACGACCTTGATCGAACCGCCGGTGGACCTGGCGCAGCCGCCGACGAACATCAGCAGGAAAAGGATCAGTCGCGCGAACCCGGGCCAGCGGTCGAAGTCGTCGGTTGCAAAGCCGGTGGTGGTCATGATGGACGCCGCCGCGAATGTAGCGCTGCGGAGGGCCCCGCCGAGCGTCGAGGCGACCCCGGAGATCAGCAGGCAGGCGGCCACGAGCAGGCTTCCGACCGCAAGAATGACGAGGTAGAGCTTGAACTCCGAGTCGCGCAGATAGACGCCCGGCTGGCCGCGGAGGGCGCGGTAGTGGAGGGCGAAGTTCATTCCGCTGGCCACCATGAACACGACGATCACGGCCTCGATATAGAGGCTCCCGAAATCGCCAACGCTTGCGGTGCGGGTGGAGAATCCGCCGGTGGCGACGGTGGCGAATGCGTGGCACCAGGCGTCGAACCAGCTCATTCCGCCGAGGCGAAGCAGGACGCCCTCGAGGACAACGAACAGGACATAGACGGCCCACAGGCGCTTCGCCGTGCCGGCGATGCGGGGCGTCAGCCGGTCCTTCATCGGCCCCGGCATCTCCGCCCGGAAGAGCTGCATTCCGCCCGTTCCGACGAGCGGCAGGATCGCGACGACGAGCACGAGCACGCCCATGCCGCCGTAGAAATGGGTGAGCGAGCGCCAGAGCAGGATCCCGCGCGGAACGACCTCGGTCATCTGGATTACCGAGGCGCCGGTTGTGGTGAAACCGGACATTGTCTCGAAGACGGCGGCCGTCCATCCCGGAATGACGCCGGAAAGGACGAACGGAATCGCACCGGCAATCGAGGCGGCAATCCATCCGAAGGCGACGACGCCGAACCCCTCGCGCCGCGAAAGTTCGGTCATGTTGCGATTGCCCAGCCACATCGCGAGACCGGCCGCGAGGGAGACCAGTCCGGACCATCCGAGCGCATCCACGGCGCGCAACGAGTCGCCCATCCCCCACCCCGCGAGTCCGCAGACCGCCATGGAGAGACCGAGGGCGATCAGCACGAGACCCAGCAGGCTGGCCACGGGGCGAAACCGCATGTCAGCGTCTCCAGAACCGCGGCATGGTCAGGGCAAGCAGGGTGAAAACTTCGAGCCGGCCGAGCAGCATGCAGAGAATCAGGGTCCACTTGCCCGCCGCGGGCAGGAATACATAGTTCTGAGTCGGGCCGACGGCCGAAAGACCGGGCCCCACTCCGCCGGTCGTCGCAACCACCGACGTCACCGCCGTCGCGATGTCGGGCGTGAACAAGGTCATGACGACCGACCCGACCACGAGCACGAGCATGTACAGGACGACGTAGGCCACCATCGCATGGACGGAGGCGATCGGCAGAGGCTCGCCATTGATCTTCACGGCGACCACGGCCTGCGGCTGGTAGAATTGCCGGACCCACCGGAGGACGGCCTTCAGGGTCACGGCCATGCGAAGCTGCTTGATGCCGCCGGATGTCGACCCGACGCAACCGCCCACGGCCATCGAGAGGACAATCAAGATTCTGGAGAACGGCGGCCAGCGATCGAAATCCGCCGTGCAAAAGCCGGTCGTGCTCATGAGCGACGTCACCGAAAAGAGGCTGCCGCGAAAGGCGCGTCCCACGGGAATACCGCCTGCAATCCAGAGATTCAGCGTGATGGCAACCACGATGCCGCCCAGCAATCCGGCAAAGAACCGGAACTCCGTGTCGCGCGCATAGCCGGCGAGTTCTCCGCGTCGAAGCAGGCGGTGGTGGAGAACGAAGTTGCACGCGCCCAAAAACATGAAGAGAACGACCACGCCTTCGATGTAGAGACTGTGGTAGGCGGCGATACTCTCCGTGCGCGTGGAAAACCCGCCGGTTGCAACCGTCGCGAACGAGTGGCACACGGCGTCGAACCAGCCCATGCCGCCCAGGCGGAGCAGGACGATTTCGACCCCGCAGAGCGCGACGTAAATCCACCAGAGCAGGCGGGCCGTATCGGCAAGCCTCGGCGTAAGGCGGTCCTTGAACGGACCCGCAACCTCGGCCCGATAAAGCTGCATGCCGCCCGCCCCCAGGGCAGGAAGGATGGCGATGCAGAGCAGCAGCACACCCATGCCGCCCAGAAAGTGGGTCGATGCGCGCCAGAGCAGAATTCCGCGGGGGACATCCTCGGGAACCGCGATCACCGAGGCGCCCGTGGTCGTAAAGCCTGAGATCGTCTCGAACACGGCGCCGGCGAAGTCGGGGATGACGCCGGCCCACAGGTAGGGCAGCGCCCCGAAGACGCCGATCGCCGCCCAGCCGAAGGTGACGACGCCGATGCCGTCGCGAACCGTCAGGTCCGGCGCGCGCCGCGTGAGCAGCCGCAGAAGAACCCCGACGGTCAGGGTGACTCCGGCCGAACCGCACAGGGCCGTCAGGGACACCAGCGGATCGCCCATCAGCCGCCCCACGGCCCCGCACACGGCGAGGGCCGCACCGATCATGATCAGTACGGTTCCGATTTCGTGCAGAACGGAACGAGGGTTCATGGCTTCGACCGCGCCGGATCAGGCGTTAATAATGGCCCCGAGCTTCCTCACCGCCCCGGGCAACGCAAAGACGACCAGCCGGTCGCCGACGCCGAGCAACGTCTCGCCGGTGGGAACCATGACCTCCCCGCCGCGTTCCATCGTCGCCAGGATGGTTCCTTTCGGCATGCCCAGGTCCTTCACGGCCCGGCCGGCCCACTCGTGCCCCGTATCCAGGATGAGCTCGAGGAGTTCCCCCGGCAACGTGTGGAACAGCGTCGCCGCCCGGACGTTCCGTCCGCGGATGAAATGCAGGATGGAATTCATCATCGACAGGTGCGGACTGACCGCCCGGTCGAGAAGGCTGAGGTTGTTGATGACCGGAACGTACTGGGGCTTCGACACGCTGCCGACCGTGAAACTGGCGCCCGCCTTCTGGGCCAGCAGGCACATGATGATGTTGTTCTCGTCGCTGCCGGTGGTCGAAACGAACGCCGTGTTTTCCCCGATGCCGGCGTTTTCGAGCGTTTCGTGCGACATCGCGTCGCCGTGCAGCACGAGGACCCGGTCGAGGACGTTCGAGCAGGCGTCCGCCGTCTTCGCATCGGACTCGATCAGGACGATATCCATCCCGGAGCGTTCGAGCTGGCGGGCCAGCGAGAGACCGAGCGAGCCGCCCCCGGCGACGATGACCTTGCCGATCTTCGGCCGGTCCGGATAGACAACGTCCATCAGCGGCGGAAGGGCATCCGGCTGCCCGACCACGTACAGATCGTCGCCCACCATGAAGCGCGTGTCGCCGAACGGAATGCTCAGGTTCTCTCCCCTCTGCAGGGCGATGAACCGGACTGTCCGGAGGAGTTCCTGCGGCAAGCAGTCCTTGAGGGTCTGCCGGAGGAGCGGACTATCCGCCGAGACCTTGAACCCGAGCGCAAGAACCCGTCCCTGAAGCAGATCGACCACCTCTTCGGCGCCGGGAAGCTGGAGCATGTAGGCCAGTTCGACCGCGCACTCCTCCTTCGGGTTGATGGCAAGATCGACACCCAACTCGTTCAACCGGAGCAAGTCGGAATCGGTTCGAACATCGAGATTCGAGACCCTGGCCACGCGGAAGCGAACGCCTGCGGTCTTGGCGCAAACGCAGGAAAGGAGGTTGACCTCGTCGTTGTCGGTCACGGCCACCAGGAGATCGGCCTCGGCAACGCCCGCGCGCTTGAGCACCGCGGGGCTGGACCCGTGACCGACGACGGTTTGGATGTCCATCTCCTCCTGGAGCTGGCTCAAAACAGCCGGATCCCGGTCCACCACAACCACGTCGTGCTGTTCCTTGTAGAGGCGCACGGCCAGATCGCGCCCCGCACTGCCCGCCCCGATGAGAATGACTCTCATAATTTTCCATTATCGCAGGATTTAGGGCGGATCACAAGCTCGGCCGGCCCCGTCCTGCCGCTCCTGCCAAGCCATCCTGCCAGGCCCGGTGCATGCGCGATCCCTGTGGACACAAGGTAGCCCGCGACCTCCGGGCGCGGGCGGTCGCACAATGGCCCGTCTTCCCGCGCCCCGAGGTCGCGGGCCACCCACGGGCACAGCTCAGTCGCCGCGCGCGGTGACGATGTCGTCCTGGGTGTTCGAACGGCCGTCGGCCCCAAACGACCTCAGCTCGAAACTGTCCTCCGCAAACCGTTCCGCCGCTCCCCCGGGCCTGTACCGCGGCCGGGTGTAGATGAAGGGGTTGCCCCATGGGTCCAGGATTTCGACACAGGGCGGCGTTCGGGTCGAATTGGTTTGAAGCCTCATGGTCAGGAGATCCGGAGCATGGACCGCAAGTTTGCTGAAAACGCCGGGATTCAAGCCCACGGCCACGGTGAAATTGCTCGGATAGCTGGAATAGGCTGCGTTGTAGCGATCGAGCGCCAGCGCGATCACCGCGATTCTGGCCTGGGCCGCCTTCCGATCCGCCACGCCCATCACATGCGACGCAACGGCCACCACAATCCCCGCCAGCACAGCCATAATCGCGATCACCGCCAGCAGTTCGATCAGTGTAAACCCGCGCCCAGCCTTGTTCGAAAACGCCCTCAGGCCCAGCTTGGTTCCGGAATCGCGACGCTCAAGGTTCGCTGGCATCCCAACTCCCCTCCTCCCTCATCCCACTTCATCCTTCATCCCTCATCCTTCATCCCTCATCCTTCATTCCGGGAGCGGCTGGGTGCGCCAGCGGCGGTGGATCCAGATCCACTGGCCGGGGTGGGCGCGGACCCAGTCCTCGGTGACGCGGGAATAGGTCTGCGTGACGGCGTGGATGGTCTCCGGCTTGAGGTCGGGAGGGGGTGGAATCGGGGTCATGACGCGGATGGCGTGGCGACCGCCGGCCAGGCGCTCGATGAAGATGGGGATCACGGAGGCGCCCGATTGGGCGGAGAGGTAGGCGAGCCCGGGCGTCGTACACGCGGGGCGTCCGAAGAAGTCCACGAAGATCCCTTCGTTCCGCGTCATGTTCTGGTCGATCACGAAGCCCAACGTCTCGTTGCGACGCAGCGTGCGGAGACAATCGCGGTAGGATCCGTGCGCCGGAAGAACCCGGAGGCCGAAGCGCTCCCGGATGATGCGGCCGAAGATCTCGAATGAGGGGCTTCGGACGGTCTTGCTGATGATCGTCAGCGGAAATCCCATCCACCGCGTGCCCCGGCAGAGGAGATCCCAGTTGCCCGCGTGGGAGGCCAGGACGAGAGTGCCGCGGCCCTTCGCCATCTCCGATTCGACGATCTCCCGTCCGTGCACCTCGATCCTCTCGGCCAGGTAGCCCGGCAGCGCCTCGGGCGTCAGCCAGAACGACTCCATGGCATTCTGGCCGAAGCCCGCGTACATCTCGTCGAGGACCTCGCGGATGCGGGCCTCCGGAAGCCCGGGCAGACAGCGCCGGATGGCGGCGGCGGATTCCGCGCGACGGTAGCGGACGAGGCTTCCGAGCACCCATCCGATGCCGCGGCCGACCGCAAGCGCGCGATCGAGACGCATCCGCGAGACGGCCGCCGCAAAGCCGAGCAGAAACCGGGCGCCCAAAGGGATCGGCGCCGGGGACGGGGATGGCGTCCCGGGAGCCATGTCAGCCGGCGGGGGTTGCGGCAGGCTGCTCGAACACGAGGCGGTCGCCTTCGACGCGCACCTCGACGGCATCGCCCGCAACGCCCCCACGCAGGATGAACTCGGCGAGCGGGTCCTCCAGGTAGCGCTGGACCGACCGGCGCATCGGCCGGGCACCAAATTGCGGGTCGTGCCCCTTCTCGATAAGGAAGTTCCGGGCCTCCACGCCGATCCGCAGCTCGATCTTGCGTGCCGCGAGGCGCTCGCGGACCTTCTCCGTCTCGAGATCCAGAATGCGGATCAGATCGTCGCGACCGAGCGGGTGGAAGACGATGATCTCGTCGATCCGGTTGATGAGCTCCGGCTTGAAGACCTTGCGCGATTCCTCGATCATCCGCGTCTTGAGCACCGCGTAGTCGGCCGACTCGTCCGTCCCCGCGAATCCGAGCCCCCCGCCCTTGCGCAGAAACTCCGCGCCGAGGTTGGAGGTCATGATCACGATGGTGTTCTTGAACGAGACCGTCCGCCCGAGGCCGTCCGTCAGCTTCCCCTCCTCCAGGATCTGCAGGAGCATGTGCATGACGTCCGGATGGGCTTTCTCGATCTCGTCGAACAGCACGATCG
>CAYXFW010000098.1:0-8235 GCA_964464305.1 uncultured Verrucomicrobiota bacterium | reverse complement strand
GCGCCATGTTGGCCCCGCCGCCGAGATACAGGTTGTAGTAATTCTCGATGTACAGGCCCTCCGGATCGGTGACGAGAATCCGGACATCCGACGTGTCGGCGTCGGCGCCCACGTTCCGGTTAAGATCGCCGGACGAGTGGGAAATCAGCGCCATCTTGCCATCGCCCGTATCGAAGGTGAGCGTGCGGGTGGCCGTGGTATCCGTGATGTGAACCTGCCGGCCGACGGACCGGGCGCCCCAGAGCAGGTAGCCGACCGTCGCATCCTGATCCAGATTGATCGTATTCGGCGAACCGGAGAACCCGCCGCCGATATCGTTGTTGCCGCTCAGGTACACGAGCGCGCCGGCAGCGTTGGGGATCGCGCTGTTCGACCAACTGAGGGCGGTGGACCAGTTCCCGCCGACCAGCGTCGCCCAGTAGTTGGTGCTGAGTTGGGCGGGCGCTGGCGATGCCAGTCCCAGAAGGAAGACCGACGCAAGGGCGACGCCCGCGCTCCGGCGCATGAAGGAATTCGAGCGGCTCAGTCGACCCGACACGTTCGTCACGTTCATCGTCCATCCCTCCGGAACCCAACACCCACAGGCAACTCTTTCCAAGCCAATGCAGAAGAAGTTACCATCCGCCCCGGTGGCGTTCAATATTTCTTTTCGTTTTTTTTTGCATCGCATGGAGAATTGTAACAATATTATACACAACGCTTTGCATCGCATCCATTCTTTGCATGTCGTGCAGGGCCCGCGGACCGCTCCATTCTCCGACTGCAACGGCTTGCGGATGGGCGCGCCGCCCTGCGCCGTCTGCTGCAGCCGCGGGCGATATGTCCCGGCGTGGCGATCGAAAAGTGTGGCGGTGCGGAAGGGGCGAGGGTCGAGAGACGAGGGGCGAGAGAACACCGACGTGCGGCACATGTCGCCCTCTGACTTCTGGCTTCCGTCCGGTCTTCGTCCCTCGGCCCTCGGACTTCGGACCTCGGATCTCGGACCTCCCCCCTTCACCCTCCACCCTCCACCTTCGCAGCCTCCAGACCTCGTTCTTCCCTTGCGCCCCCCTTTCGTGTTCAATCCACGAGCGAACGACAGGCAATAATCCCGGGACCGTTCCGTTTTATGGTTCGGAATGGAGCGGTCCGATGAACGGACACCGATGGACGCCCAGGAACGCGCGTGGCTTGACGAGTACCGGAAGGGCAGCCGGGAGGCGCTCGGGATGCTCGTGGAGCAGTATCGACGGCCGCTCTATTCGTTCATTCTCAAGATGACCGAGGGGCGCACGGACGCCGACGAGGTCTTTCAGGAAGTCTGGATCCGGGCGATCCGGAAGCTGGACACGTTCCGGGAGGAGAACCTCCTAGGGTGGTTGTTCCGGATCGCCCACAACCTGATCATCGACCTCGCGCGGCGCCGGAAGCCGTTCGTGCAGCCGAGTTCGCCGGGTACGCACACGCAGAGCAGTTGGATCAACCGCGTCCCGGCCGGCGGCATTGGACCGGCCTCCGAGACGGCCGGGCGCGATCTCGGCCAGCGCATCCGGCAGGAGATCGTGAAGCTTCCGGCCGAACAGCGGGAGGTCTTCCTGCTGCGGACGGAGGGCGAGGTGCCGTTCAAGGAGATCGCCAGGATCCAAGGCGTGAGCCTCAACACCGCCCTGGCGCGAATGCACTACGCGGTGTTGAAGTTGCGGGAGGCCCTGAAGGACGAGTACCGGGACTTCGGAGGGACGAAATCATGAAGTGCGAGAGTCTGACGAAGTACATCCTGCTCGAATCGAGCGGCGAGCTGTCGCCGGCCGATCGGGCGCGTCTGGACGCACACGTGGCCGGCTGCCCGACGTGCAAGTCTTATCGCTCGGCCCTGATCCATCTAGGGGAAGAGGTCCGGGCGGACGACGAGACCGTTCCCGCGTCGCGGGTCACGGCCACCTCGCTGCTGGTCGAAGCCCGGCGCCGCGAGGAACGCGAGACGGCCGCGCGCCACGCCTGGTTCGGGCTCGGAAGCCGGCCCGCGCTCGCCTTCGCCGCGGCCGCCGTCGTCGCCTTCGCTCTCGGCTTCGGGGCCGTCATGATGGCGCGGCCGGGCGCACCCGCCGTCGCCCGCACGCCCGTGTCCGGTCCTGTCTGGGCGGACGAGTGGGTCGACGTGCGGCTGGACCTGCTCAGCGACGAGATGGCCATGGCCGCGGAGGAAATGGACAGCGGGCTGGCCCTTGAGCCCGAATCCTCCGGCGAAACCGTCGACGAAATCGCCGCACGCATCCTGCAGATGGAGGCCTGATCATGAGACCGAATCTCCCCATCCTGGCCCTGACGTCCGCGGCGGCAATGTTCACGGGCGCATGGCTCGCCGTCGCCGGCGACAGCGACCTCGCGAAGAAGGACGGCGGGGGCGGAAAGGTCATTTCTGCCCCAGGCCCGGATGCGGCGTCCGGACCTGTCAAGGCTGACGCCGCGAAGGAGAAGAGCGGACGGCCGGTCGACCGCCTCCTCGATCACATCAAGCGAAACAACCCGGAGGAATACGAGCGCCTCGTCTCGCTCCGTCGCGAGAATCCGGAGGCTTTCCAGCAGGTCCTCCGCCGGAAATTCGAGGAAACCGCGGCCCACTTCCGCGAGAAGGGCGACGCGGCGCGGCGCGGGGAGCCCCGGAACAAGGGCCTCGCCGGGGAGCCGGCCCGGCCGCAGACCGCAGAAGGCATGGAAGGCAAACGCGCCAAGGCCGGGGCCAGGGAACTCGAGGGCCGGTCCCGAGAGGGCGCGGGAGCGCGCCCGGAGCGCTCCGCAAACGTCGAGGCCGCCATGGCGGAACGGATGGCGCGCGTCAACGGGATGGTGGAGGAATATCGCCGTGCCCGGGGCGAGGAGCGGGAAAAGCTCCGTTCCCATATCCGCGAGAACATCGGAGAGGTCTACGACAGCCGCGAGCGCGACCGCACCCGTCGCATCCGCCAGATGGAAGAGGAACTTGTCCGCATGAAGAAGGAAATCGAAAACCGCCGCGAACTGCGCGACAAGATCATCGACCGCAAGGTCGGTGAGCTCCTCGGCGAAGACCCGACCGCGTGGTGAGCGGAAACGGCCGGGGTGGCACCCGGCCCTCCCAGTTCAACACCAACCGCGTGATTTTGAATACGGGAGGGCGCGGTGCCACCCGCGCCGAGGGGTATTGCAAGCGCCTCGAGTATCAGAGCGGCGAGGGGCGGGCCCAAGCCTCCCGGATCCTCAGGCCATCGGTCCGGGCATCGGCAGGTTCGGAAGGAACGTCTGCGCGAGGAGCGCGTAGACAAGGGTCCCGACCACGAAGAACGTGAGGATCGCGACGATGGCGTATCCGACGCCGGGTTCGACCGACTCCTCGACCCCCAGCGCCCGACCCAGTTCCGCCTCGGCGACGGCGCCGGAGAGAGGGCTGCCCGCCGGGGCGCCGTCCTCGCCCGTGGCGGTCGGCCGGTGAAGGACGAGCGTCTTGGCCCCGGTCGAGGGCCCTTCGCCGCCGCGCTTGATGCGGATGGTCTTCCGCTGGGTCGGCGGGGCCGACTCGAGCGTACCTTCCGGCACGGAGATGCGGGCGGTGGCGCCCTTCTCC
This sequence comes from uncultured Verrucomicrobiota bacterium, assembly GCA_964464305.1. Classification (GTDB taxonomy): domain Bacteria; phylum Verrucomicrobiota; class Kiritimatiellia; order PWTM01; family PWTM01; genus VGWF01. The sequence goes on along the minus strand of CAYXFW010000098.1, from coordinate 4,655 downwards.
CCAAGGCCCGATCCACCCTCGCCCGGCTTGTTCATTTGGACCGTCTGCGGCCCCTGCGTGGGCGGCGACATCACGGGCTGCGGGGCGGCCTGCGGGCGCCGCAGGACGACGGTCTTCGGAGACGCCATGGGCCGCTGAAGGCGGACGGTCTTCGGCGCCGGAGCAGCGGCCGCTGCAAGATCGGCCGGCAGCGTCATCTTGCCGGTGTCGCCGAGCGATCCGCCGGTCGGCAGCGCCTCGCCGGGGCCGTCGATCATGATGCGCGCCGTCCGGCCGAGCGCGGCGTTCGCCACGACATCGGCGACCGGCTGCCCGGAAGCGCGGATGGTGCCGGTCGAAACCTTCGACGTGGAGGACTTGGCGACCGGGATGGCCTCCCCGGGAGCGACGGGCTGCGAATCGTGGATGCTGATGCGCGAGGTCTGGGACTTTGCCAGCGCCTCGGCCGGCGGCCGCACCGTCGTCTGCGGGCCGCTGTCGATCACGTCGCGCACGTTCAGCGCCTCGGACGAACCGTTGGTGTCGATCGCCGCGGGCTCCGCCGCCGCGAGATCGATCCGGGAGGTGTCGGGCTTCTTCGCGCCGGTCTGCGCGAGATTCAGGCGGATCTTGGGCGGCAAAGGTGCCGCGCCGCCGTTGCCGTTCGTGCCGTTCGATTTTTCTTCCGCCATGATCGAGCCTCCGAACTTACGAGTTACAGACTACGCAGCCGCGTCCGCCGGGTCAACGCGATTCGCACACAGAATTCTTACCCGGGGGGCAGGCGGAAGGAAAGCCGCCCAATGGGCTTGCGTTCGAGGAAGAGCAGTTCGAAGTCGGTCCGCTCGTCATCCGACGGAAAGGGGACCGGGGCGGGGACGAAGCGCGGGTCGTCGCGGACGATCCGCGCGATCGCATCGAAGTACGGGAGGTGGTCGGTCGCGAGATGGACGGCACCGCCGGGGACCAGCGTGCGCGCCAGCGCGTCCATGAAGGCCTCATTGAACAGGCGGTGCCGCTGGTGGCGGGCCTTGGGCCAGGGGTCGGGAAAATACACGTGGTAGACGGAGACGCATGCGGAAGGCACGAGATAGGTGGCGGCGTAGTAGGCATCCATGCGCAGCAGGCGCACGTTGTCGAGCCCTTCGCGGACCACCTTCTTTTCGATCTTGCGGATGCGTCCGAGCAGACGGTCGATGCCGAGGTAATTCGTCCCCGGACACCGCCGCGCGCGGGCGCGAAGGAACCGCCCCTTGCCGCAGCCCATGTCGATCTCGATCGGATGGCCGGGATTCGGAAAGGCGTCCGCCAGCGGCAACGGGTCGAGGACGTTCTCCGAGGTCAGCTTCAGCATGATTTCGCGTTCGTGCATCGCGGGCACGATACCCGCCCGCGCGGCGCGGAGGCAACGAGGATCGGCGCGACGGCGCAATCCGGGGCTCGCGCGCGGCGCCGGGGCGTGTAGGATGGGGACCGGCGGAGCGGACGGAGGGAGCCGGGAACATGGATGCGATCACGATCGGGGTCGGCGCGGGGTGCCTCGCGGCCGGGGCGGCGCTGGGATGGTGGATCGCGGCGCTGCGCGCGGTGGGCGCCGGGGCGAGGCAACGGACCGAGACCGGGGCGCAGATCGCCGGGCTCACGGAACGCGTCGCGGCCCGCGAGCAACTGGCGCTCGACCTGCAGACGCGCCTGGCCGCGGCCGAGGCCGCCGCCGCGGACCTGCGCCGGCAGCTCTCCGACCTGCAATCCGCCCGGGCGCGGCTCCAGGCGGAGCTCGAGAACGAACAGGCCGCCGCCGCGGAGAAGCTCGCGCTGATCGAGGCGGCGCGGACGCAGCTCGCGGACACCTTCCAGGCCCTCTCGGCCCAGGCGCTCCAGTCGAACAACGAGTCGTTCCTCCAGCTCGCCCGGGCGGCGATGGAGACCCAGCGCGAGCAGGCGTCCGGCGATCTCGAACGCCGCCAGCAGGCGATCGGCGAACTGGTCGCGCCCGTGCGCGAAACGCTCCAGAAGTTCGAGGCCACCATGCAGAAGATCGAGACCACCCGCGCCGGCGCCTACCAGGGACTCGTCGAGCAGGTCCGCGGCCTGCAGGAATCCCAGGAGAAGCTGCGCGCCGAGGCCTCCAATCTCGTCCGGGCGCTCGGCACGCCGCGTGTCCGCGGCCGCTGGGGCGAAATCCAGCTGCGGCGCGTCGTCGAACTCGCCGGCATGCTGGATCACTGCGATTTCGAGGAACAGGTCAGCACCACCGGCGACGAGGGCCGGATGCGGCCCGACATGATCGTGCGCCTGCCCGGGGGACGGCAGATCGTCGTCGACGCCAAGGCCCCGCTCGCCGCGTACCTCGAGGCGCTCGAGGCGAAGGACGACGACGCCCGCCTCGCCCGCCTGCGCGACCACGCGCGCCAGATCCGCGACCACCTCACCGCCCTCGGCCGCAAGTCCTACTGGGACCAGTTCGACTTCACCCCCGAGTTCGTCGTGCTCTTCCTCCCCGGCGAGACTTTCTTCAGCGCCGCGCTGGAGCAGGACCCGTCCCTGATCGAACAGGGTGTCAACGAACGGGTCATCCTCGCGACGCCGACCACCCTGATCGCGCTGCTCAAGGCCGTCTCCTACGGCTGGCGCCAGCAGAAACTGGCCGACAACGCGAAGGAGATCTCCGAGCTCGGCCGCGAGCTGTACCGGCGCCTCGCCACGCTCGGCTCGCATATCGGCGACCTCGGCACGTCGCTGGGCCGGGCGGTCGACGCCTACAACCGCGGCGTCGCCAGCCTCGAGACACGCGTGCTCCCGCAGGGCCGCCGCTTCCTGGAACTCGAGGCCGCCGGCGGGCTCGACGAGATCCCCGCCCTCTCCCCCATCGAACAGCAGCCCCGCACCCTCCAAGCCCCGGAGATGACCAAGGGCGGAAAGGATGAGGGAGGGATGAGGGATGAAACCTGAAACCTGAAAGCCGGAAGGCAGAGGAACACCAAGACGCAAAGCGCGCGAAGGGGACAGGATGGAGGCGAGGATTCACACTGAGGCGCAGAGAACGCTGAGAGGCGTCGGAGTCAGGAGCGGCGCGAGAGGGGACAAGGAAGAGACGGCGCCACGACGCGGGAGTGCGTCGCGGAAGACGAAGACCAGCGGGGCAGAGGGTCAGGATCGGAAGAAGGTCAGGGGGACGGCGCCGGCGAACCTCGCAGCACCTTGCCGCGCAGTCTTCCACCGGCTTGTTGGCCTCTCAATCCCGCACTCGATTCCGTAGCCATTTCGGATCACGCCGGCAGTCGAGGACGGCTCGTACCCGAACTTGGCCGGTGGCAATCTCATAGTACACCGCGTACGGGAACTTGGCGGAGAGCATGCGGTGACAGCCGTGAGCCATGGCATGGATGCCGGCGTACAGGTGGAGCGAATCTATGTCTGCCGCCAGGGCTTCATCGAAGTAGTCGCCGAGACCTTCGCCCTGCCGCTCGTAAAACTTGCGCCCCCGGACCAGATCCTCAACGGCGGACCGGAGGATGACGATTCTCACTTCGCTCTCTCTCGGAGAATCCTCTTCGCGTCCTCCCATGGCACGAATTCATCCTCGCCAGTCTTGAGGGCCTCTTCCCGCTCCCGCAGCACGGCACCGTGCCACTCCGGCGACGGATACTCGTCCGCAGACCGGGTCAGATCCTCCCACAGTTCCTCCATGGCCCGGAGTTTCTCCGTTTGCGTCAGTCGGCCCATGTCCAATACCGTGTTCATGCGAGCATCATGTACCGAGCGCCTGTCGTTTTCCACCCATTTGTGCATTGAGCGGTGCCGGGGCCAATCGGGATAGGGGGGCGCCTTGACCCCGCATCCGCTCTCTGTTCGTCGCCCCACACCTTTGGGTTGCGCTTCCTTCAGACCCGGTCTCGCGACCGACGAGGGTCAGGTTCGGCGAGCTTGCGAGCCGTAACCTGGACCCTCTGGTTCTGCCACTCTCGTGCGCCGCTTCGTCCGATTCACGAGGTCTATTCCGCGGTCCTTCTGCGATGCCATAAGCTTGTCAAAGAGGCGTCGCAGACTCCTGCAGAGATATGAATACATCACAATGACAGTTCGCTTATCCGACAGCATCGCAGGAAGGTCCGGAGCGTTAGCCCCGAATGACTTGCGCAAAGCCGCCTCGATCTTGGGCACAATGCCTTGGTCTGCGTAGCCTGCCATGGCAACGTAGGCATCTTCTGGAACTGCGGCCGTTGGACAACTGGCGTCGTTGAGTTTCTGCAGCAGATCGTTCTGTTTCTGCATTTCAATGGGACCGCCGACGATCCTCTCGAGCCCGTCCCATGCGACTTGGAGCGTCGGGCAGTAGACGATGCTATTTGTTCCCTCGATTCTTGTATCGAGGGTGGGCGCGAGCATCGCCCCGCCGTGAGAGGCCATCGCGAACGAGAGGAGCCCGAGTGCGGCCACAGGACTATGACATTGGTTTCTCATCGTCTCCTCTGGCACAACACTTGCGTTCTGCCTGCTTCAGTTCCCGGCCACATCTCGCCGGTGAACGGCCCGTATCGTCATGGTGTCACCGCACTCGAATCTTCGCAAGTCTCTCTGCGATGGCATGTTGGCCTCCACCGTGGCCGACGGCCAGGACGCCGCTGGTTCGCGACGGTTGTACGCCCGCGCGCGAGCGCTGCGCAAGCGGATTC
>CAYXFW010000097.1:0-8262 GCA_964464305.1 uncultured Verrucomicrobiota bacterium | reverse complement strand
GAAGCGAGTGGTAGACGGTACTGTTCCCGATGAGGACGCCCGTCCTGGCATGCGCGTTGCCCAGATCCAGCGCCGCCTGTCCCATCACGCCCGCGGCGTCCAGGAAGACATGGGCGTCGAGGGCCCGGGCCAGCGGCAGGTCGCGATTGCGCTCGAACGCCCAGCTCACCGCGGCTCCGTAGGCGAAGGGGGCGAAGGACACGGGGAGGAACTGCCAGTGCCCGTTGTCCCCCCAGTCGGTCACGAGCAACCCCGTGGCGCCGTTGGCGAGGCCGTTGAGCGCCGCGTTCCGGAGATTCTCCATGGCATTGTCGGTGCGACCGAGCAGGGAGTTCCAGCTCGACGTGCCCGGCACCACGTGGAACGGGATCTTCGCGGCGGCGAACTTCCGGCCGTGCTCGGCGAAGGGGTGACGGGCTTCATAGCCCCACTCCATCGCGATCACATCGGACGGCAGATCGGGGATCAATTCGGGGTGCTGCATGATGATGTCGCCCCAGAACTCCATGGTCTTCCCGTGGGCAGCGGCGAGCTGGTGGATCTGCTTGAGAAAATTGAGGTAGACGCGGCCGAGACCGAGGCGCGCCGCCTCGTCCTTGCTACGGCCCTTCCCGAGGCTCCAGGTCTCGTCGCATCCGACGTTGAAGTGACGGCTGCTGAAATTGGGCAGCAAATCCGCATACATCCCGCGAAGCAGCTCGATGGACGCCGGATCCACCGGGCAGAGGTCCTTTCCGTCGGGCGTCTCGGCGAGGGCGGCATAGCGCGGGTGCTTCAGCCAGCGTTCCATATGGCCGAACGAGTTCTGGTTCGGCACGAGCTCGATGAAGCGCTTGCGGCAATAGGCGTCGAGGTCACGGATCTCGGCGCCCGTCATCGGGGAGGCATCCTTCCAGACGTCCTCGTGGCCCTTGTAGGCGAAGGTGTGCTCCGTGTAGAGCTGGAGCTGGTTGTATTTCAGCCCGGCCAGCATGTCGACCAGCCGGCGGAGCGTCTTCATCGTCGGAACCTTGTCCCGGGCGATGTCGAGCATCACGCCCCGCACGGGGAAGTCGGGCCAGTCCTCGATGTGCACGACCGGCATTGCGCCGGAGCCCTCGAATTGACGGGCCAACTGCAGATAGGTCTGCCGCCCGTAGAACGCGCCCGCCTCGTCGCGTGCGCGGATCGCGACCGTGCCGTCCGCCGCGATGTCCAGCCGGTACCCCTGCGCGTGCGCAACCAGGGAGGGGTCGACCTCGACCGCTGGTCTGCCGCGGACGCGCACGGTCTTTCCGTCCGCCGGAAACCCGACGATGCGGGGCGCGGGGATCAGGACGATCTCGCCGGGCGCAGGCGCCTTCCGGGCGGGACGCGCGGCGTCGGCGGCGGAGCCCCGCGGGCGGTCGACCGACGACACGGCGCATCCTGCCAACGCGAGAGCCGACGTAACACAAACGACCAGGCTTTTCACGGCGAATTCCTTCTCCGGTTGGGCAATCCCCGGCGGCGGAGTATATCGCGTCCGCCCTCAGCCAAGCCAGTCGGGAATCGTCTCGCCCCGGACGAGATCCTCCCACGTTTCGCGTTCGCGGACCACGGCCGAGCGGGCGCCGTCCACGAGCACTTCGGCCGCGCGGCCGCGGCTGTTGTAATTGGACGCCATGCTCATTCCGTAGGCCCCGGCGCCCAGGACCGCCAGGAGGTCGCCCGCTTTCGCGTCGGGCAGTTCGCGATCCTGCGCGAGGAAGTCGCCGGACTCGCAGATGGGGCCCACGACATCGCCGAGGATCGTCCCCGGGGTCTCCCGGACCGGGCGGATCCGATGGAAGGCATCGTAGAGCGGCGGCCGGATCAGGTCGTTCATCGCCGCGTCCACGACCAAAAACCGGCGGAATGGGCTGTCCTTCACGAATTGCACCGTGGCGACGAGAATCCCGGCGTTGCCGACGATGAACCGTCCGGGCTCGATGCCGATGCAAAGTCCGGAGGCCTTCAATCGCGGCACGACGGCCGCCGCAAAAGCGTCGAGGTCGAACGGCGCATCCTCCGGCCGGTACGGGATGCCGAAACCGCCGCCGATGTCGAGATGCCGGAACGAGGCATGGCGGGATTTCAGCCGCGCGCAGAGCGATGCGACCTTGTCCAGCGCCTCGACGTAGGGACGTTCGTCCGACAGCGGCGACCCGAGGTGCATGTGCAGGCCGGCGATCTCGATTCCGGGCAGCGAGGCGGCCAGATCGTAGGCCCGCTCCGCCCTCTCGAGATCCACGCCGAACTTGTTTTCCTTCTTCCCGGTGCTCGTGTACCGGTGCGTCTTCGGATCGACATCGGGATTCACGCGGATCGCGATCCGCCCCACGCCGCCCGTGCGGACCGCGCACGCGGAGATTCGCTCGAGTTCCGGTTCCGACTCGACCGTGAAATACTGGATCCCCTGTCCGATCGCATATTCGATCTCAAGCGCCGTCTTGCCGACGCCCGCGAACACGATCCGCCCCGGCTCGATCCCGGCGCGAACGGCGCGGAACAACTCGCCGCCGGAGACCACATCGGCCCCGGCCCCGAGCCCGGCCATCACGCGGATCACCGCGGCGCTGCTGTTCGCCTTGACCGCATAGAAGATCTGGGGCGACACGTCCCGAAGCGCGCCGGCGAGCGCGCGAAACTGCATTGCCAGGTGCGCCCGGCTGTAGACGAACAATGGCGTTCCGTGGCGTCGCGCCAGCTCCGTCACGTCCACATCCTCGGCGAACATCCGGCCGTCCCGGTATCCAAAGTCGCTCATGGGTTCCATCCGTTCCCTCCCACCGCGGCGGGCCGGTCACTCTATCCCGCCACCCGCCATCGGGCAAGCGGGACTCAAATCATCGGCTGGGAACGAACCCTGCGAGCAAGACCCGTGTGAAGGGCGCATGGATACGGCCGCGACGGAGCGCGGCCCTCCAAGTCTGTTCCATGGAAATGCTAGAGGACGGTTCTGGAGGGCGCCGCTCCGCCGTGCCCTGCGAAGCGTCCTCGCGAAGCGGGGTCGGCGCCGTGCAGGAGACTCTCGAAGTCTCGTTCGTTCCCGATCCACTTTTCTTAGCCGATGATTTGGGCGGGAGGCGGAAAGCGGGAGGCGGAATACGATTGCATGGCTGCGGGTTTGCTGGGAAAGTCGGGGATCGAAAAGAAGGGGATCCCATGAACTTTGCATCGCGCGGACTCGCAGGCGTCTTTCTGGCCATCCTCCTCCCCTGCGGTTCTCTGCAGGCGAAGCCGGTCGATCCGGCTCTCGCCCGGGCCGACCCCGACGGAACGAATGTGTGGTACGACTGCGCCCGGCTGCCGATCGAAGGCAAAGGGTGGACCCAAACGGCAGCGCCGTTCGACCGCCTGCCTGCGACGGCCCAAGGCGTCGTGACCGCAGCCGTCTGGGGGCTCAGCCGGAATTCGGCCGGCCTGTGCCTGCGCTTTTCCACGGATGCCTCCTCGTTCCGCGTGCGCTGGACGCTCCTGAACCGCCGGCTCGAAATGCCCCACATGCCCGCCACCGGGGTCAGCGGGGTGGATCTCTACGTGCGGGATGCCTCGGGCGCCTGGCGGTTCACGAAGAACGGACAGGCGAAGCAGGTCACCAACGACGTCAGCTTCGGCGCCTCGGCGGGACAGGAGTGCCTGTTGTATCTTCCGCTCTACAACGGTGTCACCTCGGTGGAAATCGGCCTGCCGAAGGGCCGCCAGCTTTCGATGGTTCCGGCGCCCTCCGGCCGCAAACCGGTCGTGTTCTACGGGACCTCCATCACACAGGGCGGCTGCGCCTCCCGCCCGGGGCTGGCCGCGACAGCCATCGCTGGCCGGAGTCTCGACGTGCCGGTCATCAACCTGGGCTTCTCCGGCAGCGGAAAAATGGAGCCCGAGCTCGCGGACCTCCTGGCCGGTTTGGATCCCTCCGTCTACGTCCTGGACTGCCTCTGGAATATGAAGCCGGACATGGTGACGGAGCGCGTCGCGCCGTTCGTTCGCAAGCTGCGGGCGGCCCATCCCGACACGCCGATCCTCCTGGCGGAGGACTCGAACTACAAGAACACGATTCCGACCGACAAGGGCCGCATCCTGCGCGAGATCTTCGCGACCCTCCAACGCGAGGGTGTGAAGAATCTCCATTTCGTGTCGGGCGATGGCATGCTGGGGACCGATCTCGAAGGCACGGTGGACGGCTGCCACCCGAACGACATCGGCATGCTGCGCCAGGCCGAGGTCTTTGTGAAGGCTCTGGCCCCGATCCTGCGCCCCGCCACCCGCTGACCTCAACGCAGGCCGCGACGGATCATCTCCTCGGCGATCTGGATGGCGTTCTGCGCGGCGCCCTTCCAGATGTTGTCCCCGGCGCACCACAGCACGAGGCCGTTCGGCACGGTGGGATCGCGGCGGATGCGTCCGACGAAGACCTCGTAGCGGCCGGAAGCATCGACCGGCATCGGATAGACCGCGTTCTTCGGATCGTCCGACACCTTCACGCCGGGTTCCTTCGCAAGCAGTCCGCGCGCCTCGTCCGGCGACAGCGGGCGCTCGAACTCGGCGTTGATCGAGATGCTGTGACCGTTGAAGACCGGAACGCGGACGCAGGTCGTGCAGACGCGGATCGAATCGTCGCCGAGGATCTTGTGCGTCTCGCGGCGCATCTTGATTTCCTCGGTGCTCTCGCCGGAATCGTCCTTGAAGGAACCCACGGCGGGAATCAGGTTGAACGCGATCGTGTGCGGATACACCTCGCGCGGCAACGGCTGTCCCGCCGCCCATGCGCGGGCCTGCGCATCGAGTTCCTTCACCGCGGCGCTGCCGGTGCCGGAAACGGCCTGGTACGTGCTCTCAATCAGCCGGCGCAGCTTCGCGGCGCGATGGAGCGCGGCCACCGGCATCAGCGCAATGATCGTGCTGCAATTCGGATTCGCGATGAAGCCCTGGTGGGCGGCGAGCGCGTCGCCGTTGATCTCGGGGATCACCAGCGGTACGCGCGGGTCCATGCGGAAGTCGTCGCCGTTATCGATGACGATCGCGCCGCGGCGGACCGCCTCCCATCCCAGCGTCTGCGAGGCGCCCTTGTCGCCCTCGGTCCCGGCGAAGAACGCAAAATCGACGCCGTCGAACGCCTCCGGAGAAGCCGGGAGAACCTCGTAGGCCTCGCCGTCGATCGTCTCCGTGCGCGCGCGGCGCGCGAGGATCCTGACCGATTTCGCGGGGAAGTTGCGGGCCTTGAGCAACCGGACCATCTCCGTGCCCACCGCCCCCACCCCGACGACCGCCACGTTGTACCGTTGAATGCTTGTCATGTCATGCTCCTGAATGGAAGAAGGCTGTAAGGCTGTAGGCTGTGAGGCTGTAGGTGGTAAGGGGGTGGTAGGGTTAGAGGGACTGGGGTTTGCGCATCGAGCGGATGAGGGCTCCCAGAACCCTTTCGGCTTCGTTGATTTTCGAGTCGAGTTCCACAAAACCGCGATCGAGATACCCCAGACGGTTGGACAGACCGCACTGGTAGTGAAGCTCCCTCAGCGACCCAAACCCGATCTCCAGAAAACGGAGGTAATCGGCTTGGCTCCCGCGCGCACAACCCTCCACGATGTTGCATGGCACCGAAACGGCTGCCCGCCTCATTTGCGACGTGATTCCGTACATCTCATCCCTGGGAAACCGCCGCGTCGCCTGGTAGACGTCCGTCACGATCTCGTCCGCCAACGCAAACGCCCTGAGTTTGGTGTGATCACGCATACATACCGCCTGCACAACCTAACCGCTTGTCGCCCACAGCCTTTTCCGCCTACAGCCTACAGCCCTTCCGCCTACAGCCTGAACCCCTCAAAGGCCGGACAACTTACAGGAAACGGCGTCGCGGTTCAATCACCCGTCGAAACGAGGGCCTCGCCGAGAAGATCCACGAGGGCGCGCAGCGGCTCCTCCCCGATGACCAGGGGCGGCATCAGGTAAACGACGTTGCCGAGCGGGCGGGACAGCACGCGCCGGCCATGCAGGAAGCGGCGCACGCGCCGGGCCCGGGGCTCGCCGGGGACGCCGGGCGCATCGGGACGCAATTCGACCGCCCCGATGAGGCCTAGCGTACGGACCTCCGCCACCTGCGGCAGCCGCGCCAGCGGTGCCATCCATTCCGCCAGTTTCACGCCGAGCGATGCGGCGCGCGCGACGATCCCCTCCTCTTCGTACACGTCGAGCGCGGCCAGCGCCGCCGCGGCCGCAATCGGGTTCCCCGCAAACGTGTGACCGTGGTAGAACGTTCGGTCCACCGGACTGTCCGCGAAGGTCGCATGGATCGCGTCGCGGACAATCGCCGCGCTGATCGGAAGGTAACCGGCCGCCAGGGCCTTGCCGACGCAGACGATGTCAGGCTCGATGCCCGCCTGCTGGAACGCGAACCAGGTCCCCGTGCGCCCGAACCCCGTCGCGATCTCGTCCGCGATAAAGAGCGCTCCTTCCGCCCGGCAGAGGGCGAAGAGCGCGCGCAGGAACTCCGGCCGGTACATGCGCATGCCCGCGGCACCCTGACAGAGCGGCTCGACGATCAGGGCGGCCACGCGGCCGCGATGCGCCGCGAAAAGGTCGCGCGCGGCCGCGACGCAGGCCGCCTCGTCCGCCCGCGACGCGGGCACGGGAATTTGCGCGGACGGCCGGAGAACGGCGCGAAAGGGCGCGTGATAACTCTCCATGAAACCGGCGGCCACGGCGCCGAGTGTATCGCCGTGATACGCGCCCCGCAGCGAGAGGATCTCCGTGCGTCCGGGATGGCCCGTAGTGTGCGCATACTGGAGCGCAATCTTGAGCGCCGCCTCGACCGCGCTGGCGCCATCGGAGGCGAAGTGCACGTGGACCCGCGGATCGGGCATGAGCGCCGCCAGCCGCGCCGCGAGCCGGGCCGCGGCGGGATGCGTCAGGTTGCCGAGAATGCTGTGCTGCAACTCGCCCGCCTGCCGGCGGATCGCCTCCACGACCCGGGGATGGCCGTGGCCGAGCGCGCAGGCCCACCACGAGGAAATCGCATCCACCCAACGGTCGCCCCGGTCGTCGATCAGGTGGATGCCCTCGCCCCGCACGATCACCGGCAGGGGCTCCTCGTCCATCGTCGAAAAACGCGTGTAGGGATGCCAGACGTGCGCCCGGTCCAACCCTCCGATCCCGTTCCCTTCGTTCATCCCGTACCTTTCGCAGGAAACTTCCAACCCTTGGAAACCCCCGGCCCCCGGTTGTCCAACCCTTGGAAACCTGCACACCATTGTCCGCATCTCCGCGCCCCGCGCCAAGCCCGAATATCCGGCGCAGGACGGGGCGGATTCACACGGCGACGCGGAGGACGCAGAGAGAAAACGGAGCGGAGGGGAGAACGGACAGGATCACAGGATGGACAGGATCGGATCCGACCTCCGACCCCTGTCCGTCCGTCGGACCTCGGTCCTCGGCCCTCGGATCCCGGGTACTACCGCCGAATCCGCCGGCGGAGCAGTCCGCCCAGGGCGGCGAGCCCCAGCAGACCCAGCGTGGCCGGCTCGGGCACGACCGTCAGCGTGATGTCGTTCGCGTTGTAGTCGATCTGGAACGTCGAGCCACTGACGCTGAACGTACCGCCGTCCGGCTTGCCGTTGAATATCCCGTCGAAGCCCGGATCGAAGTCGCCCGCGGACCCCACGAAGCCGCTCAGGATCGTGAACGAGTCGCCGAGATTGGGCGTGTAGCCGCCGTAGAGGGACAGCGAGAGCTCCGGAGTCCCGCTCAGGGTTAGAACGCCGCCGTTCATGACCAGCGTGTCGTACGGATCCATGAGCGGATCCTGAAGTTCCATCGTCAGTATCGAACCGGTATTCAGGGTCACGTTGCCGTAGCTTGTCAGGGTGCCGGGGCTGTTGCCGGGCGACACCGTGCCGCTGCTCGATATCCCGCCTACCGTGCCGTCGCCGCTGAACGTGCCTCCGTTGTCGACCGTGATCAGCCCGCTGGCGCGCCAGTCGCCGTTCATGATCAGCGTGCCGCCGCTCTTCACGGTGACGGTGCCGGGATTGGGGTTGTTCCCGCTGACCTTGAGCGTCCCGGCCTCGACCGTCGTCGTGCCCGCATACGTGTTCGACACCGCCGCCAGTTCGAGCAGACCGGCGCCCTTCTTGGTCAGATTGAGGTTGTTGTTGTTCTGGCCCCACGAGTTGGTGAGGCTGAAGGTTCCACCGGCGTTCGTGAACGTGCCGATGCTGACGAACATGTCGCCACCCAGGTAGCCGGTATACCGGTTCGTCGTGCCGGACG
>CAYXFW010000096.1:0-8324 GCA_964464305.1 uncultured Verrucomicrobiota bacterium | reverse complement strand
GGTGGGATGGGGGGGGGGCTGGGGATTGCGCCGGCCGCGCGGGCCGCGCGGCGCCTGTCGGCCAACGAGAAGCTCAACCTCGGCGTAGTCGGTGTGGCCCACCGCGGGGGTGCGAACCTCCAGGGCGTGGCCGGCGAGAACATCGTCGCGCTGTGCGATGTCGATGCGACCCTGCTCGGCGCCGCCGCCGCGAAGTACCCACAGGCGGGAACGTACAGCGACTTCCGTCGCCTCCTCGACCGGAACGATCTGGACGCCATCGTCTGCTCGACGCCCGACCACACGCACGCCGTGGTCGCCACCATGGCGCTTCGCAGCGGCCGGCACGTCTACTGCGAGAAGCCCCTGACCCGCACGGTGTCGGAATGCCGCATCGTGCGCGAGGCGGTGCGCCACGCGAAACTGGCCACCCAGATGGGGACACAGATCCACGCCGGCGCCAACTACCGTCGCGTTGTGGAACGGGTGCAGTCCGGCGTCGTGGGTCCCATCGCGGAGGTTCATGTATGGTCGGCCGCGAAGTACGGCAACGTCGTGCGGCCGGCCGACACGCCCCCGGTGCCTGCGGGCCTCGATTACGATCTCTGGCTCGGCCCGGTGGATCCCCGCCCGTACCATTCGGAGTACCTTCCCGGCAAGTGGCGGAACTGGTGGGCCTTCGGCGGCGGCGCACTGGGGGATTTCGGCTGCCACTACATGGACCTGCCGCATTGGGCCCTGGACCTGCGCCATTGTACGTCCGTCGAGGTCGTGGACGGCCCGCCGGCGGACGCGGAGTCCGTGCCGCCATGGCTGATCCTGCGCTATCAGTATCCGGCGCGCGGCGACCGGCCGGCGGTGCGGCTGACGTGGTATCACGGCGGACGGAAGCCGGACCTGCTCACGTCCATTCTCCCGGAGGCCGAGAAGAAGGTGGATGCGGAGAAGAAGCCCCTTTGGAACAGCGGCGTGCTCTTTGTCGGCGCGAAAGGCATGCTGCTGGCGGACTACTCCAGGAACCTGCTGCTCCCGCAGGACAGGTTCGCCGGGTTCGAGCCGCCGAAGCCGACGATCCCGGAGTCGGTCGGCCACCATGCGGAAGGGATCGAGGCGTGCAAGCGGGGCGGACCGACCACGTGCAACTTCGACTACTCCGGCGCGCTCACCGAGACCGTGCTCCTTGGCAACGTTGCCCATCGCGCCGGCATGAAGCTGGAATGGGACGACAGGTCCCTGCGCGCGACGAACGGCGCCAAGGTGGAGGCGTTCATCCAACACCACTATCGCAAAGGATGGGGCGGTCTGCTGTAGACGACCGAAGGCGGCCGGGCACGGTGGAACGTGCCCCTCCACGGAGAGACTTGGAGGGCCGCGTCCTGCCCTGCGTAGCGTCCTCGCGAAGCAGGGTCCACCGCGGCCGATTTCGGGGCTCCGGCAGGGCTTGCCTTGGCGGCGGCGCTGCGGCATCGTAGCGGACAAGAGTCGCTCTTCACGCCGGGTCGGACGGGTGAATGGCCGGTGCATGGGCGGGCGATTTCCATGGGAGTCCGGATCATGAACGCACGGTGGCTGTCGGTCCTCATTCTTCCCGCGCTGGCCGTGGGAGCCTTCGCCCAGAACAACATGCCCCCGCCGGGCTTCACGGCCCTATTCAACGGCAGGGATCTGAATGGCTGGTACGGATGGGGCACCAAGGACCCGACCGAGCTGGTCCGGATGACGCCCGAGGCGCGCGCCGAGTACAAGAAGAAGTCCGTCGAGGGCGGAATCGAAGGCAAGGCGTCGACCGATCATATCCAGGCGCACTGGAAGGTGGTCGACGGCGAGATCGTCAACGATGGCCGCGGGCTCTACCTGACCTCCGAGAAGGACTACGGCGATTTCGAACTGTGGGTCGAGTACAAGGCGCTGCCGAACGGCGACAGCGGCATCTACCTGCGCGGCGTGCCGCAGGTTCAGATCTGGGACAGCACCAAGGGCGATGCGCGGGGGCTGGGGCAGGACAAGGGGTCCGGCGGCCTCTGGAACAACAGCGCCGGCGCGCCGGGCAAGGACCCCTCGAAGCGCATGGACAAGCCGTTTGGCGAGTGGAATAGCTTCAAGATCACGATGGTCGGCGAGCGCGTCACGGTCATCTTCAACGGCGAGAAGGTGGTCGACAACGCGATCATGGAAAACTACTTCGCGCGAGCCGCGTTCCAAAAGGCGAAGAAGGCCGGCGAGATCGCCGATCCGAATGCGATGCAGGATCCGATCTTTGCCAAGGGACCGATCCAGTTGCAGACCCACGGCAGCGAGATCCGCTGGCGCAATGTCTTCATTCGCGAGATCGGCGCGGACGAGGCGAACAAGATTCTGACCGCCGGCGAGGAGGGGTTCGCGCGGCTCGATAACGGCAGGGATCTGGTCAACTGGCAGGGTGCCGTGGACAACTACGAGGTGAAGGACGGCGCGATCGTCTGCAAACCCGGCAAGGGCGGCGACCTGCTTTCGAAGGAGGAGTTCGGCGACATGGTCCTGCGCTTCGAGTTCCAGCTTCCGCCCGCCGGCAACAACGGGATCGCGATTCGCACGCCCCCCACGGGCGGTTCCTCGTCGCAGGGCATGGAAGTCCAGGTCATCGACAACGACGGCTACAACGCGAAGGCCAAGACGCCGCTGAAGAGCTACCAGTACCATGGATCGATCTACCACTGCGTCGGCGCCAAGCCCGGCTACCTTCGCGCGGTCGGGGAGTGGAACACCGAGGAAATCCGCGTCGAGGGCCAGCGCATCCAGGTGACGCTCAACGGCACCCGGATCCTCGACGCCGACCTCGACAAGATCGACCGCAGCAAGCTGACCACGGTGCCGAAGGGACTCGACCGCAAGAGCGGCCACATCGGGTTCGCCGGCCACAACGATCCCGTCGCCTTCCGGAATTTCCGCGTCAAGAAGCTCTGACCGGCCCCAAATCATCGGCTACGAACCTCGCGCGGGTCATGGCCGCGTGATTCTGCCTTCGGCGAGGATTTGGGACGTTCTTTCCGGTTTGATTCGCAGCCCGCGTTGGGTTAGGAATGCTCCCATGCAGTCGTGCTTCTTGAAGAGTCCCGTGTTCCGGATTGCCGTGGCCGGGTGGATGGTCGCCCTGGCTGCGGGTGCGGCGGGGGCGAAGACCCTTTTCGAGGACGGGTACGCGGCGATCGTGAACGACCGGGTGATCACCGTCGGCGACGTGCTGCGCCTGATCCAATCGGCCGACCGCCGGTCGGCGATGGGCCTGCGCGAGTCGCGGTTGAAGGAGGCCCTCGAGCAGAATTACCGTGAGGGTCTCGAGGCGCTGATCGACCGGGAGTTGGTCCTGCTGGAGGCCAAACGGCGCGAATTGGACCTTCAGGATCCGATGGTCGACGGGCAGATCAACCAGATCGTGCGCGAACGATTTGGAGACAACCGGGCGGCATTTCTCTCGGCGCTGGCGACGGATGGTCTCTCCTATGCCGATTACCGCGAGCAGATCCGCAACGATCTTCGCGTCATGCTGCTTCGCCGTCAGGAGGTGGGAGACCGCATCCTGGTGACCCCGTCCGAAGTCCGCGCCGCCTACGAGGCCGGCATCGACAAGTATCGCGAGCCGGAGCAGGTCCATGTCCGCCTTCTCGTGGTCCGCCGCGGCGCGACGGACGGAGAGGCCGCGGTCAAGCTGAAGCAGGCCCGCGATGCCCTGGACCGGATCGCCAAAGGCGAGCCGTTCGCCGACGTGGCCCGGCTGGTGTCCGAAGGTCCCAAGGCGTCGTCGGGAGGGGACCTGGGCTGGATGCGGCCGACGGATCTTCGCAAGGAACTGGCAGCCGTGGTTGCTTCGTTGAAGCCGGGACAGACCGGCCCCGTGGTCGACGTGGGCGACGAGTACCACATCGTGCACCTGGAGGCCCGCCGGGAGGCGTCCGTCAAGCCCCTCGAAGAGGTTCGCACCGAAATCGAGAGGACCCTCGAGAAGGCCGCCATCGAGAAGAATGCCGGAGACTGGATGAGTTCGCTTCGCACGCGGCACTACGTGCGCATCATTCAGGGCACCCGGCCCTGACCCGGGCATGCCCGCGCGCATCCCCATCCGTATCGCCATCACGTTGGGCGATGTCAACGGCATCGGCCCCGAAGTGGCCGTCAAGGCGGCCTGCGCATCCACCCGGCCGCGCGGCGTCCGGATCGTTCTGGTCGGGGATGCCGTCGTCGCCACGGCGGCGGCGCGGGCCGCGCGTGTGCCGGCGCCGGTCCCGATCGATGACCCCCGCGCCGCGTTTACCGGTCCCATGGCCGTATGGACCCCGCCCGGCGGGCCGCGGCCGGCCCTTCGTCCCGGCCTTGTCCGGATCGACGCCGCCCGCGCGGCCGCATATTGGATTGCCGCCGCGGTCCGGGGTTGTCTCGACGGCGCCTTCGCTGCCATGGTCACGGCGCCGATCTGCAAGGAAGGCCTGGCCCGGGCCGGCCTCGCGTTTCCCGGCCACACCGAGATGATCGCGGACCTGACGGCGACCCGCAGGTTTGCCATGATGCTCTGCGGAGGGCGCCTCCGGGTCGTCCTCGCCACGCGCCACATTCCGCTGCGCGACGTCCCGCGCGCGGTCACGCGCGTCGTCATCATGGAAGCCGCGGCCCTCGCCGCCGAGGCGCTTCCATGGCTTGGCGTCCGCCGCGGCGGCGTGGCGGTCTGCGGACTCAACCCGCACGCGGGCGACGGCGGGGCTCTGGGCCGCGAGGAGATCGAGACCGTCAGCCCCGCGATCCGCGCCGCGCGCCGCCGCGGGTTGGCCGTTTCGGGGCCCTATCCGGCCGACACCGTCTTTCACGAGGCACTCGCCGGGCGGCATGCAGCCGTGGTCGCTCTCTACCACGACCAGGGACTCGCCGCGCTCAAGACCGTCGCATTCGACGAGGGCGTCAATGTCACGCTCGGCCTCCCGATTGTGAGGACCTCGCCCGACCATGGGACGGCCTTCGATATTGCCGGTCGCGGCATTGCGAATCCGGCGTCGATGGGCGCCGCCCTGCGACTGGCAGCGGATCTGGCCCGGCGACGGAACCCCTGGATGCCGCGTCGCGGATGAAACTCACGCGACCCAGCCATCTGAAGATGCTGCTGGCCGAGCGCGGCATCATCCCGTCGCGCGCGATGGGGCAGAACTTCCTGGTCGACGGCAATATCCTGCGCCTCATCGTCGATGCGGCCTCCCTGGAGGCCACCGACGGCGTCATCGAGGTTGGCCCCGGCGCCGGCGTGCTTACGGAGGCGCTCGTCGAGCAGGCGGGTCGCGTGACGGCCATCGAGAAGGACGCGCGCCTGTACACGTTTCTTCGCGAGCGGTTCGCCGGTTCGCGGTCGCTGACGCTCGTTCATGACGACGCGATGGACGTCGACCTGGCGGCGCTCGTGGCCGCCGGATACACGAAGATGGTCTCGAATCTCCCATATTCCGTCGGCACGCGCATCCTGATGCGCATCTTCGAACGGGAACCCCGGCCGGACCTCATGATCGTGACGCTGCAACTCGAGGTGGGCCGCCGGCTGACGGCGCCTCCGGGCTCCAAAGACTACGGACTCGTTTCGGTCCATGCACAGCGGTTCTACGACGTGGAGATCGTGCGACGCATCAGCGGGACCTGCTTCTATCCACCGCCGGACATCGAATCGGCCGTCATCCGCCTCGTGCGTCGCCCGGTTCCCCGCGCCACACCCTCCTCGCCGGCCCATTTCCATGCGCTGGTGAAGGGCGCGTTCACACGACGCAGAAAGCAGATTCAGCGCGTGCTCCAGGAGATGGAGGAATCTCCCCGCGGCATGGCTCGCGCGACCCCGGAGTGGTTCCTCGCCCTCGGCATCGATCCCGCCGCCCGTCCCGAAACCCTCTCGGTCGAACAGTGGTGCGCACTCTCCGACGCACTGTGCGCGGAGGAGGGATGAACCTCTTCGACTCCCATGCCCACTTCGATTCGTTCGCCACCCCGGAGGCGAGGGCGGCGGTGTGCGATCGTGCGGCGGCCGCGGGGGTGGGGCGGATCCTGGCGATCGGCGGGTCCGAAGCCGGTAACGCGGCCGCGCTGGATGTCGCCGCGTTGCGGCCGGACCGGGTCCGCGCAGCCGTCGGATGGGATCGAAGCGAGGCCGGACGCGGGGCGGATGCCGCATCGATCCGGGCGATGCTGGGCGACCCGCGCGTGGCGGCGGTCGGGGAGACGGGGCTCGACTACCATTACGACGGCGACACGGCGGCGGCGCAGAAGCTTCTGTTCGAGGCGATGCTGGATCTCGCCCGCGGCGCGAGGCTGCCGGTGGTCGTGCACACCCGCGAGGCGGACGACGACACCGTGGCTCTCCTCGCCGCCCACGCCGCGGAATGGAAAGGCGCCGCAAACCGCATCGGCGCGATCCATTGCTTCACCGGTTCCTGGCCGTTCGCCCGGCGGCTTCTGGACCTGGGCTTTCACATTTCCTTCAGCGGCATCGTCACGTTTCCCAACGCCGCGGGCCTCCGCGACGTGGCGGCCCGGATCCCGTCCGACCGGCTGCTGATCGAGACCGATTCTCCCTACCTCGCCCCCGTTCCCCACCGCGGAAAGACCAACGAACCCGCACTCCTCCCCTTCGTCGCCCGCGTCGTCGCCGAAGCGCGCAACGAGCTTGTGGAGGCGGTGGCGGACGGTACGGCACGGAATGCCGCCGCGCTCTTCGGAATCGCGCAGAAGGCGGGATGAACCCCGTGTCTAGCGGTGGCGAGGGCGCGTGGGCAGCACGCCCAGAACCAGGAGGAACGGGATGGAGACATACGGAACCAGGAACAGGAATGAGAGCCGGCGGGACCACCCCGCGTCATGAAGCCGCGGCGCGGCGATGTGCTCGATACTGAACCAGATCAGGGCGACGCAGATCGCGGAAATGGGAAGCCAGCGGATGAAGTGCGCTCCCAGACTTCCACCGCCGTGCAGGATTGTAAGACTCCATTCATAGAGCGGGCTCTGCAATGCAGCGGAGAGCCCCGTCACGAGAAGAGTCCGAACCCAGTACCCGGATCGGTCGATGCGTTCAGGAAACATCCACGCCAAGGTGAGTTCCGTCCATGTGTCGGCGCCCGCTAGTGACTTGTATCGACGTACCATGTGAGCCCATGCTCCTCGGCGGTCCTCTTGATCCAGCGACCGGGCCCGGACTCTGCGGGAAACAACAGAACGAGAGCATCCAGTTTCCCTTCGGCGTTCGTGGCCACCCGGGCGACACCGCGCGTTCCGTCCGACTGCGCCTCGATTCTCACGAAGACGAAACGCCGCGTCCGAGCCTCCGGCTGTCCGGGCGCGGGTTTCGGGAGTTGAAGTCCACAGCAGGGCGTACCCCTCATGCTTGGGTTCCCAGAGGGGACCCGGATTCCGCCCAGCCTCCCCGCGAGTGACTGTATGATCAAAGAAGCCCGGGGGCATGCGCCTCGGAACTGCTCGGAATGGTAGAACTCGACCGCTTGCTCTGCGTTCGTATTCACCATGTTGAAGTAGCTCCGGGTTTCGGACTGGACGGCCAGATGAAGGCCGTATGCGCGGCGGGAAAGGGCGGCCAGCCCGAGCGCAATGAGAGCCACGATCAGCGCAAACAATGTCCCCCGCACGATTCGCCGCCGGCCACCGGTATTCAGGGACGTCGATGTCACGTGAATTCCCTTGCCTCCCTCTCATAGCAGACGCCGGTGCGTGGCACAAACCGTGCCATCGAGTGTATCATTATCGAGTGCGACCGCACTCGATAATGATACAGACGCCGACAGGGCGGGATGGGCCCGGTGCCGGACGGCATTGCCATGCCGGCGGGATCCGCTCATAATCGCAGACTTTACGGGGTGAATGGATGAAACCAGCGCTGGGAATCGATTTTGGCGGGACCTCGGTGAAGATCGCGCTTGTGGACGAGCGCGGGAAGATCCGGGCGGAGGACCGCTTTGCGACGGCGGAGGCCGCGGGCGTGACCGGATGGATCGACGCTGTCGCGGCGGCGGCGGAGCGGATGGGCGTCGGCCGTGCCGCGATGGCGCGCGAGGTGTCCGGCATCGGCGTGGGCGTTCCCGGATTCGTGGATTTCGAGCAAGGCTACATCCACGATCTCACGAACGTGCCGGGTTGGACGCACATCGGGTTGTCGGCGCTTCTCCGCCGGAGATTCCGGGTGCGGTCCGTCGTCGACAATGACTGCAACGCGATGGTCCTGGGCGAGTGCCTTTACGGAGCCGGCAGGGGCCGGCGCCAGGCGGTGTTCCTGACGCTCGGGACGGGCGTGGGCGGCGGGATCCTGATCGACGGACGGGTCTACCGCGGCGCCTTTT
>CAYXFW010000095.1:2245-8361 GCA_964464305.1 uncultured Verrucomicrobiota bacterium | reverse complement strand
ACGGGTCCCTGGCGACCGGCGAGCAGCTGCGCGACGTACGGGATCCGCGGCGTTTCGCCCGGGTGCATCCAGTTCCACCGCTCGCAATCGACGGCGTCGCGCTGCAGGCGCTTGTAGGAAGTTGCGGACCAGAGGTCCGACGCGACGCCCGCCTCGGCCGCGAGCCACTGGGAGGCCTTGGCGACCTCGTTCAGGATGGCGCCGCTGCCGATGAACTGGACGCGCGGAGCCTTGGCGTCGCCGACGCTCCGCAGCGGGTAGAGTCCGCGCAGGATGCCGTCGCGCGCGCCCTCCGGCATGGCCGGCTGGACGTAGTTCTCGTTCATCGCGGTCAGGTAGTAGAAGACGTTCTCGCCGTCGGCATACATGCGGCGGAGACCGTCCTGGACGATCACCGCCAGCTCGTAGGCATAGGCAGGGTCGTAGCATTCGAGGTTCGGGACGGGCAGGCCGAGGACGTGGCTGTGACCGTCCTGGTGTTGGAGCCCCTCGCCGGCGAGCGTCGTGCGCCCGGCGGTGCCGCCGACCAGGAAGCCCTTGCACCGCGAGTCGCCGGCGGCCCAGATAAGATCGCCGACGCGCTGGAGGCCGAACATCGAGTAGAAGATGAAGAACGGGATCGTGGCGATGCCGTGGTTGGCGTACGCGGACCCGGCGGCGAGGAACGAGGACAGCGAGCCGGCCTCGGTGATGCCTTCCTCGAGGATCTGCCCGTTGGTGGCTTCCTTGTAGTAGAGGAGGCTGTCCTTGTCGACGGGCTCGTAGAGCTGTCCGCAGTGCGAGTAGATGCCGCACTGGCGGAACAGGGATTCCATGCCGAACGTGCGCGCCTCGTCGGGCACGATGGGCACGATCAGCCGTCCGATCTCGGGGTCGCGAAGGAGCTTCCCGAGCATCCGGACGAAGACCATCGTCGTCGAGACCTCGCGGTCGGCGCCCTGGAGAAACTCGGCGAAAAGGTCGTCGCCCGGCGTCTTCAGCGGGGCGAAGGTCGTGCGGCGCGCGGGCACGAAGCCGCCGAGCGCGGCGCGCCGTTCGCGGAGGTATTCCATTTCCGGGCTGTCGTCCGGCGGGCGGTAGAACGGGACGCGGTCGATGTCGTCGTCGGAAACCGGGATGCCGAACCGGTTGCGGAATTCGCGCAGTTCGTCCTCGTTGAGCTTCTTCTGCGAGTGGGTGATGTTCTTGCCCTCGCCGCTCTCGCCGAGGCCGTAGCCCTTGATGGTCTTGGCGAGGATGACGGTCGGAGCGCCCCGGTGGTCGGTGGCGGCCTTGAATGCGGCATGGACCTTCTCGGGATCGTGGCCGCCGCGTCGCATGCGCTCGATCTGCTCGTCCGAGAGGCCCTTGGCGAGGTCCAGCAGGCGGGGGTCGGCGCCGAAGAAGTGGCGGCGGATGTAGGCGCCGTCGGACACGACGTACTTCTGGTAATCGCCGTCGACGCACTCGGTCATGCGGCGGACGAGGATGCCGTCACGGTCGCGCTCCAGCAGCGGATCCCAGTCGTCGCCCCAGACGACCTTGATCACGTTCCATCCGGCGCCGCGGAAGGCCGCCTCGAGTTCCTGAATCACCTTGCCGTTGCCGCGGACCGGTCCGTCGAGCCGCTGGAGGTTGCAGTTGATGACGAAGATCAGGTTGTCCAGCTTCTCGCGCGAGGCCAGGGTGATCGCGCCGAGCGCCTCGGGCTCGTCGGTTTCGCCGTCGCCGAGGAACGCCCACACCTTCTGGTCGGTCGGCGGGCGCAGACCGCGGTCCTCCATGTACTGGATGAACCGGGCGTGGTAGATCGCCGAGATGGGCCCGATGCCCATCGAGACGGTCGGGAACTGCCAGAAGTCGGGCATGAGCCAGGGGTGCGGGTACGACGACAGGCCGGGCGAGGTGTGCAGTTCATGGCGGAAGTTGTCGATCCGGTCGAGCGGGAGCCGCCCTTCGAGGAAGGCCCGCGCATAGATGCCGGGCGAGGCGTGGCCCTGGAAGTAGACGAGGTCGCCGGGATGGTCGCCCGAGGGGGCGCGGAAGAAGTGGTTGAATCCGACCTCGTAGAGCGTCGCCGCGGAGGCATAGGTCGAGATGTGCCCGCCGATGCCTTCCTCCTCGCGGTTGGCGCGGACGACCATGGCCATGGCGTTCCAGCGGATAAGGCTCTTGATGCGGCGTTCCAGCTCCCGGTTGCCCGGGTAGGGCGGCTGGTCCGCGCGCGAAATCGTGTTGATGTAGGGCGTGTTGGCGGTGAACGGGAGCTTGAGCCCGCGCTCGTGGGCCCGCAGCGAGATCTCGCGCAGAAGGCGCACGGCCCGCTCCGGTCCGGCGCGGGCGATCACGTCGTCCAACGAGGCCAGCCAGTCGCCGGTCTCCTCCCGGTCCGGGTCATCGTCGCGGTACGGTACTCCATTCATATCGAAATCCCTTGGGTTGCCGGTCACCGCCTTGGATGGCGGGAACTGTAAAGGCGATGCACACAGTAGTCCAGTTTCGCGTCGGTGCAAGATCCGGCTGTCACGTCCTGCGATCCTGTCCGTTCTCCTCTCCTCTCCTCTCCTCTCCGCGTCCTCTGTGGCCCCGTGTGCAGTGTACGGACGGAGGAATTTGGCTTCGCTGAGGATTCGGGCGGAGGCCGGAATCCGGGTGGCGGGCTTGCTGAAACGTGACGAAATGAGATATGGTTCCGCAGGAAACAATGCCCTGGGGTGACATGCAGTGAGTGGCGCGCGGATCGCGGGTCTTTGGGAGCGTGAGCCGGACGTCGCCAGGCGTCCCGTGCGGCGGCTCCGGGCTGCGGCGTGGCGCGGGGTCGTGTTGGCCGCATTGGTCGTCTGCGGACCGCCGTTCGCGCTGGCGCTGCCTTCGTACGACGACGTGCTGGTCGTGATCAACTCGCAGTCGCCGGAGTCGGTGGAGGTCGGGCGGTACTTCCAGCAGCAGCGGCGGATTCCCGAACGCAACATCTGCACGATTTCGATCACGCCGCGCCTCAACAACGCGCGCATGACCGTTGCCGAGCGCAACGCCGCCGTCGCCGCGATTCGGGCGCATCTCGATGCGAAGGGGCTGCACGGGCGGATCAATTCCATCGTCCTGACGAAGGGGATCGCCTACTTCTCGGACAACGACATGCTCGGCACCACGGGGGACAACCATCTCTTCGACATCTATCTGATGTTCGCGCTGTCCGATCCGGGCGTCGATGTCTTTTCGCTGAACCCGTTCCATCACTACGTCAACGGCAACTGGGACAACCTCAAGGAGCATTCGTTTACGCGGACGAAGTACGGATTCCCGATGGTCACCCGGATCGACGGTCCGGGCACGTTCAACATCCGCAAGATGATCGATGCCACCGGAGCGCCTGCGTACCACTCGTACACCAGCGGCATCCGGTTCCTTGTCACCTACACCAACGACACAGTCCTCTACCGGACAAATTCGAACGCGCGCGGCGCGGAATTCATCGCGCGCGGCAACATCCAGCTCAACGAGGCGTTCTACCAGACCGCCAAGGGCCCGGAATCCGAGCCGGTGATGGAAGAGGGCGGCATCATGTTCGCCTATTTCAACCTGGTCAACGAGACCGGCATCAACGACCCCCCGTTCCCGCACTGGAAGCTCGGCTTCCTGCCGGGGTCGATGATCACCTGCTACCGCTCGTTCCCCACGATGAAGCAGTCGCGAACCGCGGGCGGCGTGTCGCGGGTGGTCGTGTCGAGCAAGGCGCGGACGGACTTCCGGCGTGCCGACGGGGCGGACATGGGCTACCTGCACGCGGAGACCGTCGCGGTCGACCCCGTCCGGGGCCGCGTGTGGTGCGGTTCGGGCGAGAAACAGCCGAGCGTCAAGAGTCAGTACGGCCAGTACACTCATCAGCGCCGCGGCGGGGGGCTGGCGGTGCTGGACGCTACGAATGGGGCGCCGATCGCCCATTTCATGAGCACGAACAGTGCGCTGCTCAACGACCGCGTCGTCCGCGTCGCCTACGACCGCGCCGACGACCGGCTGTGGGTGGCGAGCTACGGCGGCATCCAGTATGTCGATCTCCGCGACCACTCGTTCCACACCGTCGCCGGCCTGTCGGCCTCCTACGCGGCGGGATTCGACGTGCATGTGTCGCCGTTCCGCACGAACAAGGTCTGGGCCTCGTTTCTCTACGAGGGCACCTCGTCGCGCAACTCGACGATCTCGGGGGCGCGGACGAACGTCTTCGAGATCGACAAGCCCACGGGTGTCGTGACGCCGCTGCCGGCGGGCACGGAGAACGGCTACCGGCCGCTGATCGGGTCGACAGGGCCGGACACGCTCTGGGTTGCACACAACCGCTCCGTCGTCCGCATCGACCGCGGGACGGGCACGATCATGGAGTCGATCGTGCTGAGCAACGTGGTCGGCGGCGCGAGGCTGGATGCACCGTACGCCCTGCTGGGACACACGAACTCCTTCGGCGAGCGCCAGGTGTTCGTCGCCGTGCCGACGACATTCAATGCGTCGATCCGGACGAACTACCTCATCCGCATCGTCGAGACCGGACCGTCGACCTCGACGTCGAGCTTCTCCATCCCCGCCCTCTGCATCGACACGAACGTGGCGTCGAGCAACCAATACCACTATGTGCGTCACCTGGCCGCGGATCCGCAGAACCCGAACCACGTCTATCTCTCCGCTTCGAAGCAGCACGACTCGACCTCGCCGCTGTACGGCCTGATCCTGCGCTCCACCGACGGGCGTGGCACATCGTGGGAGACCTGGCTGGCCTCCTCGACCACCTGCGAGAACCTCAACGAGATCGCGTTCGACGGCCTCGGCCGCCTCTATCTCGCCATGGGCTACCACAACAACGGGCAGGGGAACATCAGCGATTTCGCCCACTCCGGCGCGTGCGCGTGGGGCGGCGGGCTTTCGCACGACAACATGGCCTACAACCGTGCCAAGGTCGATGCCGGCGTGACGTCCTGCCATTGGGACGATCCGAACGAGGCGGTGCGCGTGAAGGCCGGGTCGGACAACGCCGCCTATGCGGCGGGGTATAACAGCACGCCGCTCGGCCCGGTGATGTTCAAGACCCTCGACGGCTACGGGTCGGCCGCCTCTCGGTTCGCTGCCTATCTGAAGTATCCCGGGAGCGGAAGCGGCGGCCACGAACCCCACATGCTGGTCATGGAGCCGAAGGTGGCGCCGTACGCACCCCGCCCGGACGGCGCGAGGACGCTGTTCCGGCCGGGACCCACCAACGCGCTGGCCGTCCGCCTGTTTTCGCCGGGCCTGCCGGCGGCGATGGACGGGTTCGAGAACTCGACCGTCAGCCGCGACACCGTTGCCCTGTTCGATGCGGTCGGGCGCCGACTCGATCCATCCTCGATCACGTATGTCGCCGCATCGCAGCAGGTCCGATGCACGATGTCCGCGCCACTGCCGGCGGGCGTCTATCACATGCTGCTCCGCGGCGGTGCAGGGGGCATCAAGAATCTAAAGGGCGGTGCGCTGTTGAACACTCAGGCCGGCGAATTCCGGGACGAAATCGTCCTGCGCTATCTCGTCGGCGGTTCCGCCGGCAACGATGCGCCGGTCGTCGACGCGGGACCCGACGCACTCGTCCAGTGGCCGCAGAACTCCGCGACGCTGGCCGGTGTGGCGACAGACGACGGCCTCCCGTCGGGCACCGCGGTGGCGACGTGGACGCAGGCCGCCGGTCCCGGGACGGCGACGTTCGGGGCGCCTCATGCGACGAACACGACGGTGATGTTCGACGCGCCCGGCGTGTACGTGCTCCGGCTGACGGTCGACGACGGCAACCTCCAGGCATCGGACGAAGCCGTGGTCACGGTCCGCCCCGAGTCCCCCACCTCCGGCCTCGTCGGCCGCTGGGATTTCGAGGATGCCACGGGCGCTCAGACCGCGGATTCCAGCGGCAACGGTCGCGACGCGACGATCGCCGGCTTCGCGACCCGCGTCGCCGGCCGCGTCGGCAAGGCCGTCCGACTCGACGGCACGAACGCCGTCGTCGCAGTCGCGGCGGCCGACGGGTTTAACCTGACCGAGCGCTTCACGATCGCTGCGTGGGTTCTCCCCGAGGCGGCGCCGACCGCCACGCGGGGCCGCACGGTCGCCAGCCGCCTCGGGGT
>CAYXFW010000095.1:0-2235 GCA_964464305.1 uncultured Verrucomicrobiota bacterium | reverse complement strand
CAACGACCGCCTCTCGTTCGTCGTGCGCGACCGTGCAGGCCTTGGCGCGGAGGCGGGGTCGGACGCCTTCTTCGCGTCGCGCGCCGGCCTCTGGACCCACGTCGCCGGCGTTTTTGAAGGCGGGAAGTATGTGGCGCTCTTCATCGACGGGGTTCTTGCATCCCGTTCCACGAACGACATCCCCGCGCTGGCTTCCTACGAGGCGGCGGCGGGGCTTGCGTTGGGCCGCAGCAGCCGGGGCGGCGACGCATTTGCCGGCTGCCTCGACGATGTGCGCCTCTACGACCGCGCGCTCGGGGCGGCCGAGATCGCCGTACTCCGCGCCTCCGCCACCTCGGGCAATGCGGCGCCGGTCGTCAACGCCGGCGGCGCGATCTCGATCACCTGGCCGACGAACCGTGTGCAACTCGCCGGGCAGGTGACTGACGACGGACTCCCGGTCCCGCCCGGCGCCGTGACGTCGAGGTGGTCGCTGGTCAGCGGACCCGGTTCCCCCGTGCTGACGGATCCCGATCTGCCACAGACCTCGGTCGTCCTGCCGGGCGCCGGCACCTTCAAGTTCGGGTTGTGGGCATCCGACGGCGAGCGCTCGTCATCCGGTACCGCCACAGTCACCGTCGCCTCGTCCGGCGGCGGAACCTCGACCAACTACGCCCGCGGCCAAGCTGCTAACGCCTATGCATATTCCATCAGCGGGCAGGTCAACGGCAACCCCGGCAAGGCCGTCGATGGGAACCGGACGGGTCTGGACAGCAAGTGGTGGGCAAGCAACACGGCGCAGCCCCGCTACTTTCTGACCGCGCTGGGAGGCTTCCGGACCATCAACGAGGTGCACATCTACGACCAGGATCTTTCGGGGACCAACGGGACGCTGTTCGATTTCGAGGTCCGGGTCCATCGCGGGGCCGCGGGCTACCTGACGGTCGGCGCCTACACGAACAACACCGCCCCGTTCCTGATCTGCCGGTTCGACCCGGTGTCGTGCAGCAATGTGTATCTCTCCATCACCCGCAATGCGACGGACATCATGCTCTATGAACTCGAGGCGTACCTTGCCGACCAGCTCGCGGAGCCGGCGGCGCCGGTGCCGTCGGTGTCGCTGACGGCGCCCGCCGATGGTGCCGTCGTCCGGACCGACGATATCGTTTCGATGGCCGCGTCGGTTACGGACATCTCGAACGTCGCGTCGCGGGTCGAGTTCTACGCCGGCGCACTGAAACTCGGACAGGACGTGTCGGCCCCGTACGCGGCATCGTGGACGAATCCGCCGGCCGGAGTCCACCTTCTCAAGGCGCGCGTCGTCGATGTCCACGGGCGCGACGCGGTCTCGGCGACCCGGAGACTGACGGTCAACCGCCCGCCGGTCGTGTCGGTCGCGTCGCCGCGGGCCGGAGCCGTTTTCCTGACGGGAGAGACAATCCGGATCGTCGCCGGCGCCAATGACATGGATGGCGCCGTGACGAACGTCGCGTTCTCCGCCGACGGCTCGGGCATCGGCGCGCAGACGGGGCTTCCGTTCGAGCGGACGTGGAGCGCGGCAACGGTCGGTTCGCACACCCTGCAGGTGACGGCGACCGACGACCGCGGCGCCTCGGTCGCGTCGCCCACGCTCGGGATCGTGGTCACCAATGCCGCCGTGCCTCCGGTCATCGTTGCCGGTCCGACCAACACGACTGTGGCGGCCGGAAGCCGGGCGACGTTCTCCGCGATCGCATCGGGGACGACCCTGGCATACCAGTGGCGCCGCAACGGCGCGCCGGTCCCGGGGGCGACGAACGAGTCCATCACGACCGCCCCGACCACGGTCGCGGATCGCGGCGCGACGTTCAGTGTTGCGGTGACGAACCCGACTGGTGCCGCGGCCAGCGGCGGCGCGATCCTGGGCGTCGACGAGCCGCCGGTGGTGACCCGGCAGCCGTCGGACATGACGATCGACGCGGGACAGCGAGCGGAGTTCCGCATCGAGGCGGCCGGTACCGAGCCGCTTTTCTTCCAGTGGCGGAAGAACGGGACCAACATCGCGGGCGCCACGGGTCCGGTCTGCCTGACCCCGGCCGTGACAATGGCCGACAACGGCGCCTCGTACGATGCCGTCGTCTCGAACTCGGTCGGGTTGGTGTCGAGCGATTCCGCCATCCTGCGGGTCACCCGCGGCATGGTTGCGCATTGGAAGTTCGACGAAGTCTCCGGCGTCACCGCGACGGATTCGTCGGGTTATGCCCGTCACGCCACGGT
>CAYXFW010000094.1:2037-8414 GCA_964464305.1 uncultured Verrucomicrobiota bacterium | reverse complement strand
CAACTACGCGAGCCGGAATCAGCTCGCCGTCGCCTATCTCGACGGCAAAACGCCCTGCCTGGTTGTGCTACGCGGCACCTACACCCTCATGAAGGCGGAGGCGTGGGACTTCGACGGACGGTCCCTGAAGCAGCTCTGGACCTACTCCAGCGACGAGGCCGGCGCCCGGTTCCGCGGCCAGGGCGCTCACACGACGCGTTGTGGCGACATCGATGGCGACGGCCGCGACGAGGTTCTGCTGGGCAGCGCCGTTCTCGACGACACCGGTGTGGCGCTCTGGGGCACGCGACTCGGCCACCCGGACCATTTCTATGTCGGCGACCTCATGCCCCGGCGGCCCGGCCTGGAAATCTACTACGGCATCGAGACCCGCCAACCGAGCAACGGCATGTGCATGGTCGACGCGCCGACGGGCCGCATCCTCTGGGGCTGGAACGGTCCGACGAAGCACATCCACGGAACCGGCCTCTGCGCCGATGTGTGCCCCGAGCACCCCGGCGTCGAGGTCTACGACGCGGACTCCGCGGATCACAAGCCGACCGGCGACCGCTGGTTCTTCGATTCCGACGGCCGCGTGCTGCGCCGCGACCTCGACCTCAGTTTCGGAAGGTCCGGCGTGTATTGGGACGCCGATCTTCAGCGTGAAATCTCCGCCGGTTCCGCGATTGTCGATTTTGACGGCGGCCGGCACGAAACCCGGACCGAGGGCAAGGGAGTCGTCCTCATCGCCGACATCCTCGGGGATTGGCGCGAAGAACTGATCGTCACGGAGAACGGCGAACTGCGCATCTACACGACCACGATCCCCGCGACCGACCGGCGCGTCACCCTGATGCAGGATCCCGGATATCGCAGCGACGTTACCATGACCTCGATGGGCTACACGGTTCCGCCCACCCCCTCGTACGACTTCGAGTCCCGCGCGCCCAACCTCAATCTCACCGCCCTCGCGGCGAAGACCGGCACGGTTCGCGTGGTGGTATCCGCTCCTCTCGACGCGCCGGTCGAGGGCGACGTGGCGCTTTTCGTCGACGCCGGATCGGTCACGCCCGCCACGCTGCCTGTCCGCCTGGCCCCCGGCGAGCGCAAGGTCTGGGAATGCGCAGTCACCCGTTCCAACGGCGTGAAGTCCGTCCGTGTCCGCGCCTCGCTCGAACACAAGTCCGGCCTTCTGACCGGCACCGTTCGCGTCCCGTAGCTGGAACACGGTCCCCGTCGGCACGCCTTCAGAGACCGTCGGCTGTAGCTGCGACCGCCGGTCGCGGCCATCATGCGCTTCGCAAGGAGGCCGGAATGCCGAGGAGGTCCGCGATGGCGGGCGCCACGTCGGTGAGATTACGCATCCGGCCGCGGAACGCGGCGGCGCCGGCGCCGCGGGCGGCGACCGGGACCGGGTTGCGCGTATGCATCGTCACGCTCATGTCCTCGATGTTTCCGTGGTCGCTCGAGAGCACGGCGAGGCATCCGGGCGCCTCGGCAAAGCGCAACGCCTCTCGAAGGAACCGGTCGTAGCGCGACAGAACCGACGCGGCGAGCGCGAAATCCCCGGAGTGGCCCGCGCGATCGGTCTGGAAGTACTCGAACAGGGTCAGGTCGTGCTCCCCCGCGATTGCGGCGAGGTGTGCGCCGGATTCCTCGGGTTCGATCAGGGGGCCCTCGTATCCGCGCGCGCGGAGAGCCTCGCGCGTGAGATCCTGGTATACGGCGCGATTCGCCAGAAGGTCGTCCGGACCGCGCAGCGGCGCACCGGAGGACATCGCCGCCACGGTGGTCACCGAGGGACGGCGGATTGCCGCCATCGTGACCTTGTCCATGAAGTAGGCGTTGGCGAACGTCACTCGCAATCCGGCGTTCGCTGTCCGGCGCAGAATGTTGTGTTCGCGAACGATCTCGCGCAACGCCGGACCCGGGAACCCCTCGATGTGCCGGCCGACGGTCCGGGGCGCGTTCACGCCAGTCAGGAGCGCGGCCTGGCCCGTGGCGCTCTGGGGCAGACCCGGAACGCCGAGACAGGCGTCGACCGGCGACATCTCCTCCGCAAGCAGGCGCGCGAGCACGGGGCAGGCTCCGCCCGCGATCGGATTCACCGCAGGGTCGTCCCCTCCGATGCCCAACCCGTCCACGAACAGCAGCAGGATCTTCGTCGACATCGAGTCCACCCGTCCCGAATGTACCTCCGAATCCGGCGGCGATCCACGGCGTCTCTGGTGGACGCCGACTTCCGGGCGGCGTCGCGGGGAAAGTTCGATCGCGGGAGGCTCCATTGCCATCGTTCCGCGGCTCCGCTACGTTCGTCCCAAAAGGCACACATACCATGCGGATCGGCGGAATCAAGGCGGTGGTGTTCGATTACGGCAACACGTTGATCGAATTCAGCTCGCGCCAGGCCATCGCGTGCGATGCCCGTCTCTCGGACACGCTGACCGGGATGTTCGGCCCCCACGATGCGGCGGAGTTGCGACGGATTCGCGAGGCCGACCGGATCGCCCCCTACGCGGGCGATCCGCCGGAGTACCGCGAGAACGACATGGCGGCCATCACGCGTCGTGCCGTGGAGCAGTTGTACGGCCGGCCGCCGTCGTCCGTGGAACTTCAGCGGCTCCTGCGTGCCCGCTTCGATGCGTTCGTCGAAATCGTCGCCGCCGATCCCGAAACCGTGCCCGTCCTGGCGCGCCTGGCGCCGCAGTTCCGGCTGGCCCTGCTCTCCAACTATCCCGACGCGGCGGCCATTCGCGAGAGCCTTCACCGGACCGCGCTCGACCGTTTTCTGGACCCCGTGATGGTGTCCGCGGACCTCGGCCGAGTGAAGCCTCACCCCCTGCCCTTCGCGCGGATGCAGGAGGCCCTCGGTCTGCCGCCGGACGCGATCCTCTACGTCGGCGACAACTGGCTGGCCGATGTGCAGGGCGCCCGCCGCGCCGGATGGCGCTCCGTCTGGGTGACCCGCTGGACGCCGCCGGAGGTCATGCCCACCCGCCCGGACGACCTCCAACCGGACGCCTCCATCCCCTCCCTCCGCGAGCTTCCCGCCTTGCTTGCCGTGTAACTCTACGAAAGTCCGTACGCCCGCATGGCCGTGGTTCGCAGTCCCGCATCGATCGCAGCCCCGCCGCGTTCCATCAGCAATGCGCGGGCGATGCCGAGCACCGTCCCGTACGGCGCACACCGCGCACTCACCGGCCAGTTGCTGCCGAACAGGAGGCGCCCCGGACCGAAGGCATTCCAGACGATGTCGAAAAACGGCCGGTAGAGGGACAGGTCCTCCGATGCGTCCCCCTGTGTCCGACCGGTTCCTTCGACCAGTCCGGACAGCTTCATGAACACGTTGGGCGACCGGCCCAGGGACCGGACCGCGTCGCACCATCGCCCGGCCGGCGCCTCTCCGCGGATGCGCGGCGCCCCAAAGTGATTCATCACGATCCGCAGATCCGGCAGCCGCGCGGCCAGCCGCGCCGCAGCCTCCATCGAATCGACGCCCGCGCCGATGTCGAGGGCGAGACCGCGACCGGGCAGTCGCGCCAGATCGCGAATAAAGCCGGGGTCATCCGCCGACACCGCAACCTTCCATAGGCCGGTCCGGATGCCGCGAAAGAGCGGATTTCGGGCGAAACGGTCGAGAGCGTCCGCGAATCCGGGGCGCCCCGGCTTGAGGTGTCCGACAACGCCCCTGACCACGGGGTGCTTCGCCGCAAGATCGAGCACCCATTGGTTGTCCTCCTCCAGCGGGCTGGCCTCGACCACGATTGCGCCGGTGACACCCAGCGGTCGCGCCAGACGTTCCATCTCGTCCGGGAGCACCGTCCGGTACAGAACCGGATCTCCGGCGGGTGGCCATGGGACGCCCTCCGGGCGCGAGGGGTCGTAGAAGTGGACATGCGTATCGAGGATGCCTCCGTCCGAAAGCCTTCCCGTCGAGACGCACCCGGTTCCCGCAGCCACCGTGAGCACGCCGAGGGATCTGACAAAATTGCGACGATCGATCATGGCCCGGCCAGTCTTGATGCGAGGCGCGCGGGTGGGTCAGGCGGACGGCGCGGTATTGAGGGTGTGCCACTGGCGGAGGCGATCGATGAGGGCGGCGCAACGCGGCCAGTCGGCCGCGCGGGCGGCGAGACTGAGGGCTTCGCCGAGCGCGGAGATCTCGGGCATGCCGACGGCGCCGCCGGTTCCCTGAAGCGAGTGTGCGACGTTGCGGATCGTGGTGGAGTCCGCCGCGGCGGGAGCGGGCAGAAGCCGGCCGATCATCAGGCCGGCCTCGGTCAGGAAGAGGTCGCGGATTTCCTCGTCCACCGCCGAGCTGTCGACGCGGTTGCGCGCGGCCCGGTCGTCGACGTCCGGAATGAGATCGCGCCAGAAGTCCCCGCCCGTCGCACGCCAGAGCGGCCCGGCGGCGGATGATGCACCCTCGGTCATGCTCCCTCCTTCTTTGCCGCGTCGGCGGCGCCCAGCCACCGGAATAGGACGTCCTTGAGATCCTCAAGTCGCACCGGCTTCGAAATGTAGTCGTCCATGCCCGCGGCCAGGCACTTCTCGCGGTCGCCGGGCATGGCGTGCGCCGTGATGGCGACGATGGGCGTGCGCCGCGTTTCCGGGTGCGGGCGGTCCGGTTCCATCCGCGAGAGCTGTTCGCGGCGGCGTTCCTCCATGTCGCGGATGCGACGCGTCGCCTCGTAGCCATCCATTTCCGGCATCTGGCAGTCCATCAGGACCAGATCGTAGGGGATGGTGCGGAGGACGACGACCGCCTCCATGCCGTTACCCACGGCGTCGGCCCGGTAGCCCAGCTTCTGGAGTTGCCGGAGGGTGACCTTCTGATTCACCGGGTTGTCCTCGACCAGCAGCAGCCGGGCACCCGGGCTGCCAGGTCGCGGGGGCACGACCGGGGGCACCGGAGAGGCCGGGGATGGCGATCGCTCGGCGACCACGCGCGTCATGACCTCGACGAGGAGGCCGCGCTTGACGGGCTTCGTCAGGCAGTGCGCGAGCCCGGACTCCCGCAGGCGGTCGGTGATGGTCGAGCGGCCGATGGAGGTCATCAGAATGGCGCGGGTCCCCACGAGGCGGGGATCGGCCTTGACGCGCCGGACCAGCTCGGCGCCGTCCATACCGGGCATCATCATATCCGTGAGGAGCAGTTCGAACGGCATTCCCTCATCCGCGGCGCGGGAGAGCATGGCCCAGCCCCGGTCGCCGTCGCATGCCATCTCGGCCTTCATGCCCCAGGCAAGCGTCTGGCGGTCGAGAATGAGGCGGTTCGTTTCGTTATCGTCGACGATGAGCACGCGGACGCCCTGCAGGCACGACGTATCGGGCTGATCGGGCCGCGACTGGTCTTCCGCGATAGGCATCGGCACTTCGAACCAGAATGTCGATCCGGAACCCGGCTGGCTCTCGACGCCGATCCGTCCGCCCATGAGCTCGACCAGGCGCCGGCAGATCGCCAGTCCCAGCCCGGTGCCGCCCTGGCGGCGGGTCACGGACCCGTCAATCTGCGAAAACGCCCTGAACAAACGCTCCACCTGGTCCTGCGCGATGCCGATGCCCGTATCGCGAACCTCGAAACGGGCGGTGACAAGGCCGTCCTGGACCGTCGCGGGCCGGACGTGCACGACGATCTCCCCGCGCTCGGTGAACTTGATCGCATTGGTGACGAGGTTGATCAGCACCTGCCGCATGCGGCCCTCATCGCCCCGGAGCATCGCCGGCATGTCCTCGTCGACATGCGCGACGACTTCCAGACGCTTGGAGGACGCCATCTCGGCCAGGAGGTCGAGCACGCTCTCGACGAGCCGGATCACGTCGAAGGTGTCCGCATACAGGTTGATCTTCCCGGCCTCGATCTTGGAAAAATCGAGGATGTCATTGATGAGGGTCAGCAGCGATTCTCCGCTGGAGTTGATCGTCCGCACGTAATCGCGCTGCTCGGCGCCCAGCGGGGTCTCCTGCAGGAGACCGGTCAGCCCGATGATCGCGTTCATCGGGGTGCGGATTTCGTGGCTCATGTTGGCGAGGAACTCGCTCTTCGCGCGGTTCGCCGCCTCCGCGGCTTCGGCCATCTGCGTCGCCCGGGCGGTGGCCTCCTCGGCCTGCCGGTGCGATTCTTCGAGCTCGCGCCGGCCGGCGGCCATGTCGTCCATCAGCCGGAGCATGGTGGCTCGTTGCTCCTCGAGCTGCCGGGTATGTTGCGCGAGTCGGGTTGCGGCTTCCGTCAGATCTCCTTCCATCCGCTTGCGATCGGTCAGGTCGACGAAACTCACCATGAAGTGCGGGTGCCCGCCGAGGTCCAGGCGAGTGACGCTCCGCAGCACGGCCAGGCGGCTTCCGTCGCCTCGGACCACTTCACGTTCGACACCGTGGCGCGCCTCGGCTCCCTGCCC
>CAYXFW010000094.1:0-2027 GCA_964464305.1 uncultured Verrucomicrobiota bacterium | reverse complement strand
GATCATGGCCAGGGCGGCGGGGTTGGCATCTGCGACCGCTCCATCCCGGGCGTCGATGACCAGCACGCCCGTCGGCAGGTGATCGAGCAGCCGTTTCATCCGTTGCTCGCTCTCGGCCAGCGCCTGCCGGGCTGCGTTGCGCGCGGTAACGTCCGTCACCAGCACCAGCCGGCCCTCGGCGGTGCCGTCGGCGGCTGCGATGGGTGCGCTGGTCACCGCGCCCGCCATGAGCCGGCCATCGCGGGCGCGGACGGACACCACGGCCTCGCCATCCACCGGGTCCTCGGTCAGTGTCGCCTTTCCCAGCGCGTCGCAAAACGGGAGGTCATCCGCGCGGCAGCCGAGAAGATCCTCCGGGGCGTATCCCGTCAGTTCACAGGTCCTCCGGTTCACGGCCACGACGGCGCCGGCGGCATCGAAGGCGATGGCCATCTCGGGGCTGCGCGCGAAGAAGGCCTGGAAGCGGCTCTCCGAAAGGTCGACCCGCATGCTGCTTTCGCGTCCCAGGTGCAGGCCCGCCAGGAGTGCGCCGCACAGGATCGACAGCATGAAGGCCACGGCGACGCCGGTCAGCCGATGAAAGATGAGAGTGCGTCCCCACGCAGCGGCATCGACATCCACACCCAGCACCGCGACGGTCTTGCCCCCGCCCTTGATCGCCGTGAGGGCCGAGACCCACGCGCCCCACCGGTCACGGATCGGCCCTTCGACCAACCCATCGCCGCGGGTGAACAACCGTTTCAGCCCCTCGCTGGCTTCGTCGTAGACCTGTCCCGGCGGGGAGTAGTCCGGAGAATTGTCGGGCTCCGAATCGGCGAGGAAGACGATGTCTCCGTCCTTGCGGGCCAGAAGATAGGCGAACCGCGCATCGGCAGCGGACACCTTGAGATCGTGGAGCGCCTCGCGAATCGTCCGGTAGGCGGGTCGGTCCGTATCTGTCGCGGCACCGGTCAGTGCCCCCAGCGCGACCCGGTCCAGCATGAAGGCCCCGGTCTGGACCCGGCCCAGCAAGCTTGCGCGCCGTTCGGAATCGCCGTAGTTCCCCGTCACCCGGAGCATGCCCCAGGTTTCCACGCAGATCAGCAGGCTCGCAACCGCCCAGAAGATCACGAGCCAGCGCGGCCACTGGCGGGCCACCACGGCATCGCGGGGTTGTTCGAGGACGGACGCCAGCATGGCCAGCAGGAGAAGGCCGCTCAGCGCCATCTCCACCATGTACACCGGGAACTCGAAGTTCAGAAACCGGAGGGGGCCCACCGCCATGCCGGTGACGGCGGGCACCGCGAGGAGCACCACGCCGGTCAGCAGCAGAAGCAACTCGAGGATCGCACCGACGAGGATCAGGAGATAGCGGGGGTGCGCATCGTGCCCTCCCCCCCGGACGAACACACGAAGCGCCCACGTGCCTGCCACGACGCCGGAGAAACTCCGGGAAAAGGCGTCGGCGAGGTCATAGTTGAAGAAGACCGCCACGAGAGAGGGCCCGATGAGAAGGAACAACGCCCAGGGGCCCGCCAATTGACTCCCACCGGGTTCCCACGATCGCCGCGCGAATTCGACGAGACAACCCATCGAGACGATCAGCGAGACGGACCGGATGGCAAGCAGTCCTTCGTTCCCGTCCGGATAGACCAGCAGGAACATGGTGGACCATAGGTGCGCGGCTTGGAACGCCGCGAAACCGGCAAACCACTGCCACGCCATCCCCTGCCATCGCATCCGGGCGAACAGGAACGCCAGGAGCGCGATAAAGGCCCACAGCAGCCCGCCCGTGAACAGGCCGTAGTCCGCGATGCCAGACCCCGTCAGATCCGTTCCCAATCCCATATTCATTTCCAACACGGGAGGCTTGGAGTGGTGCACCCGGAGGGAGTCGAACCCCCACGCCATCGCTGGCATAAGAACCTGAATCTTACGTGTCTGCCAATTCCACCACGGGTGCAACCGGAAGGATCACTATGCCTCACGCGGACGCCACCTGTCAACGCTTCGCCGCAGGCTTCTCCGCAGGCGTCTCCTCGGGAAGC
>CAYXFW010000093.1:0-8515 GCA_964464305.1 uncultured Verrucomicrobiota bacterium | reverse complement strand
ATGGCGAAGTCACCGAATCCGGCTTCCTCGTGCGCGACTACCTCTACGACCCGACCCTCGGCAGCGATTCGCCCGAGCAGGACCTCATCCTGCACCGGTAACCGCCACAGCAGGGGGCCGGCATGCCCATTCCAAAGGGAGAGTGCCCGATGAACCGTTCCGCCCTCATCGCCGGACTGGCGATCTCCATGTTCATCCACGCCCACGCCCAGGGACCATCCCCCGCTGTCAGGCTCTGGGCCGGCGATGCCCCGGGCACACGGGGGCAAACGACCAACGATATCCCCACCCTGACCCCGTGGCTCCTCCCCGGTCCGGGGCCGCATCCCGCCATCGTCGTGCTGCCGGGCGGCGGCTATGGCGCCCTGGCGCAGCATGAAGGCGGCGGCTACGCCGCATGGCTTCAGACCAACGGTCTCGCCGCATTTGTGGTGAAATACCGCCTCGGAACCCATGGATACCGGCATCCCTGCATGCTTCAGGACGCCGCACGAGCCGTCCGGACCGTCCGGGCCCGCGCCGCCGAATGGAACATCGACCCGAAGCGGATCGGCATCATGGGATCCTCGGCCGGGGGACACCTCGCCTCGACAGCGCTCACCCACTTCGATCCCGGCGATGCGGGAGCCGCCGACGCCACGGACCGGCAGTCGTCCCGGCCCGACTTCGGCGTGCTCTGCTACGCGGTCATCTCGCTTCAGAATCCGATCGGACATTCCGGATCCATGCGAAATCTGCTGGGCGACCATCCCGATCCGGCCCTTCTGGAGTCGCTGTGCAACGAGCGGCAGGTGACGAAGGACACCCCGCCGACGTTCCTCTGGTCCCTGGACAAGGACCCGGTGGTGAAGGTCGAGAATTCGATCGCGTTCGCGGCGGCCCTCAGCACCCGGGGCGTTCCGTTCGAATTCCACGTCTACCCGGGGGACAAGCACGGCACCGGGCTGCGCAACTTCCCGGTCGACAACTCCATCCACCCCTGGGCCCCCGCCCTGATGAGGTGGCTCCAAGTCCGGGGCGTCCTGGCTCGCCCGCCCGCCCCCTGACCGACCGGCCGTGCCCGATCAGGGCTTGGCCGGAA
The DNA here is from genome assembly GCA_964464305.1 of uncultured Verrucomicrobiota bacterium. Lineage (GTDB taxonomy): Bacteria > Verrucomicrobiota > Kiritimatiellia > PWTM01 > PWTM01 > VGWF01. Next base: position 7,434 of record CAYXFW010000093.1, on the reverse strand, counting down.
CGTCCGGAAATACCTTCGCCCGGAGTTCCTTGATCTTCGCAGCACTCTTGCTCGCCGGCGCGGCGGCAAGGGCTTCGTCCATCGTCTTCTTCGCAGCGTCCTTGTCGTCGGACGCATAGTGCAGGGAGGATTTCTCCATGAGGAGATCCTGCAATTCCTCGCCCGACGGTTTCACCTCGGCGAGAATCTGTTCGTAGAACTTGATGGCGCCGGGTAGATCCCGGGCCTGACGCGCCACGCGGGCCTTTTCGATCAGAAGACGCTTGAGATGCTTCGCCTTCAGCCCGAGGGCGCCGTCGGCATCGATCCGCACCACCTCCTCCATGTCGGCGACATGGTCGGAGACCATCGACTCGGGAACGGCCGCGAGGGCGGCGTCGAGCGCCCGCGCCTTCTCCGCACCCGCCAGGCCGGGCTGCCGGGCCTTTCCAAAGAGTTCATCGCCGATCAGCTTGCCCCTCTTGAGATCCGCCAGGTGGGCCAGGTAGGGGCCGGGGCCGCCGGGGCGGTAGCCGGTGCGACTGTACAGGTTGCCCTTTTCGTCGAAGAGCAGGACCGACGGGAACCCCTGAACCCCATACTGCTTCATCAGATCGCGGTTCCGCGCCTGGCGCTCCGCCGGGATCTTCGCCTTGTTCTCGGGGCGGTTCGGAAAATCGAGCACGCAGAGGACGAAGTCCTTCCGCGCGGAATCTGGAAACTCGGGCTTGCTGAAGACCTCGTCATCGAGCTTGATGCACCAGCCGCACCAGTCGGATCCGCTGAAGTCCACCAGCAGGTGCTTGTTGTCTTTTCCGGCGGCCGCCAACGCCGCATCGAAGTCGGTCATCCAGTCGTCGCCCGCCGCCCACGCGGAGACCGCCACCCACGCCGCAGCCACCGCCATACCTGCCGTCCTCGAGATGCTCATGCCATGGCTCCCCTGCCCGGCGCCGGCTCCTCCGGCCCCGGTGGGCCGAACATACCACACCTTCGCCCGGTTGACGCCGCGGCGTCGAACGCTCATCGTTCCGGCGTGCCGGATACCGTCCAGTTGTTCGTGACCTGCCTCGTCGACACGTTCTTCCCGGAAATCGGGGAGGCCATGGTCCGTGTGCTGCAACGCGCGGGCGCGCGCGTCGAGTTCCCGGCCGGTCAGACCTGCTGCGGCCAGCCCGCCTTCAACGCCGGTTTGCGCTCCGAGGCGCGACCGATGGCCGAGCACACGATCCGGGTTTTCGAGTCGACACAGGGCCCGGTCATCATCCCCTCCGGATCGTGCGCCGCCATGGTGAGGCACGGCTACCCCGAGTTGTTCCGCAACGACCCCGCGTGGCTTGCCCGCGCGCAGGCCCTCGCCGCACGCACGTGCGAGTTCACCGAATACCTCGTCGACGTCCGCGGCATCGCGGTCGGCCCCGGTGCGCCGACACTGGGCTCGCGGTGGCCTGGCCGGCTCGCCTATCACGCCTCCTGTCACCTGTTGAGGTCGTTGGGCGTCGACCGCCAACCGCGCGCCCTGCTGGCGTCGGTCCGGGATGCCGAAATCGTCGACCTTCCGGGGCACGACGAGTGTTGCGGTTTCGGCGGCGTCTTCTCGGTCGAGCACCCGGAGCTGTCGGCCGAGTTTCTGAAGCGCAAGATCGCCAATCTCGAATCCACGGGCGCCCCCACCCTCGTCGTTGCCGACACCGGCTGCCTGATGCACATCCAGGGCGGGCTCCTCCGGCAGCGGAAATCCCCCCGGGTCGTCCACATCGCCGAGGTGCTCGATCATGTCTGAAGCGAAGACAACACAAAGATCGCAACGACACGGAAACGGAGAAACCACGGATTTCACCGATCCGGCCCGGAGCATCCGTTGCGCATGAACTCGTTTCGGCAACGCATTTGTGTTTCGCTAGGCGATGCCAATCTGCAGACGGCGCTCGACAACAACGCGCTCCGGCGCAAGACCGGCCGGGTCGCGGCCTTCGCGCACGTGCCCGACCACGCCGCACGCCGGGCGAGGGCGCACGCGGTCAAGGCGGACGTCGTCGCGCGGCTCGACGACCATCTCGCGCAATTCACGGCCCGGGTGACCGCCAACGGCATCGTCGTGCACAGGGCGAAGGACGGCGTCGAGGCGGTGCGACTCGTGCTGGACCTCGTCGGCGCGGCGGTGCGACGCCGCCCGCCCGCGGCCGGCGCGTCGCCGCTCGTCGCCAAGGCGAAGTCGATGGTGTCCGAGGAAATCGAACTCAATCACGCGCTCGCGGACCACGGCATCCGCGCGGTGGAGACCGATCTCGGCGAGTACATCGTCCAGCTCCGCGGCGAACGCCCCAGCCATATCATCACCCCCGCCGTCCACCTCCGCCGCCAGGACGTGGGACGCCTCTTCGCGGAGAAACTGGGCATCCCGTACACCGAGGACATCCCGACGCTGACCGCCACCGCCCGGCGCGTGCTGCGCGACGTGTTCCTGACCGCCGATGTCGGCGTGTCGGGCGTGAACTTCGGCGTCGTCGAAACCGGCACCCTCGCCCTGGTGACCAACGAAGGCAACGGCCGCCTGTGCACGACCGTGCCGCCGGTCCACATCGCGCTGATGGGCCTCGAGCGGCTCGTACCGACGCTCGACGACCTCGCGCTGTTCCTCTCCCTGCTCCCCCGCTCGGCCACCGGACAGAAGCTGAGCGTCTACACGAGCCTGATCCGCTCGCCGCGCCGCGCGGACGACGCGGATGGCCCGCGCGAGCGACACCTGATTCTCGTCGACAACGGCCGCCGGGCGATGCGCGACTCGCCCCTGGCCGAGGCGCTCTCCTGCATCCGGTGCGGCGCGTGTCTGAACATCTGCCCGGTGTTCCGCGAGACCGGCGGACACGCCTACCTGGGCCGCGACGGTTCCATCGCCCCCTATCCGGGCCCGATCGGCTCCGTCGTGTCGCCCGGCCTTTTCGGCTGCGACAACTTCGGCCACCTCGCGCAGGCCTCGTCCCTCTGCGGCGCCTGCCGGGAAGTCTGCCCGGTGGATATCGACCTGCCGGGCCTGCTGCTCCGCGTGCGCGCCGGCGAGACGCCGCACGCGCCGGGCGCGGCGGTGCGCGAGGGTGTCGGACTGCCCCGTTCCGTTCGGTGGGGACTGAAGGTGTTCCGCCTCGCCGCGCTACGCCCGCGCCTCTTCGCGGCCGGACAACGGGTCGCCTCGCTCGTCGCGCGGCTCGTACCACGTCGCGCGGGATGGATGCGCATGCCCGCGTTCACGGGGTGGGGACTCAGCAAGGACATGCCCGCGCCGGCGGCGCAGGCGTTCCGTGCCCGATGGCGTCCCGCGGCACGGGGCGATGAGAACGCCGGGAACGGGGAAGCCGGGATCTTGCGAACGGGCGGAGATGGAGGGACGGAGGCGGGTCCGGCCGCCGACCCCGTCGCCGAGGCCCCACCGCAGCGGTTCGTCCGTGAACTGACGGCGCTGGGCGGCACGGCGTGCATCGTACCGGTCGGCGAGGTACAGGCGACGGTGGAGGCGCTGCTGAAAACGCGCGGCATCGACCTCGTCCAGATGGGCGACGGGGTCCCGTGCATCGACCGCGCGGCTCTGGAGGCGGCCGGCGTGAGAGTTCAGCGCGATGGGGCCGATGCGATCCGCGCCGGCATCACGGGCGCGCTCGCGGGGATCGTCGAGACCGGCTCGATCGTCGTCACCGGCGGCCCAAGCCGCCCTCTCACCGCCTCCCTGTTGCCGGGACTCCATATTGCGGTGCTCGCCTTGGAACAGCTTGTCCCGACGGTCGCCGACGCCCTTGCCCTGCCCCCGGTCCGCGAGGCCGCCGCCTGCGCGATCGTCACCGGCCCCTCCCGCACCGCCGACATCGAAATGACCCTCACCCTCGGCGTCCACGGCCCGGGCGAACTGCACGTCATCCTCGTCAGTCCCGAGTCCGCTCCTCCCCCGTGATGCGCCGCAACGGCTCGGCCCGTTCTTGCCCTGCGGCGGGAACGGGTGCATGATGGGCGCAGGTTTTCCAAGGCTTGGATGGGCGGATGCGGTGGATGTCCTGACCTTGGAAGACGGGTCGTACATCGAACGTGGAATGCCGAATCGAAGTGGGGTCGCCATGAAGCATCGTCTCCTCGCAGCCGCCCTGGCGTTGTCCGCCGTGTCCGCCTTCCCCGCCCCGGATGTGCTCCCCAAGGGATCGGCCCCGGCGCCGGTCGCGTGCCCTCATTTCCCGGACCGGCTCCATGCGGTCGTCTGGCGCAACTGGACGGTCGTGCCGGCCGCGACGCTTGCGAAGGTGCTCGGCGGAACCGCGGACCAGATCGCGGCCGTGGCCGCGTCGATGGGGCTTCCGCCGCAGGGCGTCATCGGCCCCGAGTGGAAGACGCGCGGCTACATCACGGTCGTCCGCCGCAACTGGCACCTGCTGCCCTATGAACAGATTCTCCCCCTCGTGGACATGACGCCGGAGCAGCTGGCTGACGCGTTGCGCGACGACGACTTCCTCTGGCACAAGTTCGGCAAGCTCAAGCCGCAGTGCGAGCCGGTCCGCTACGCCCCGCCGGACGCGGCCGCCCAGGCCCGCGCCGCGGAGATCGCCACCCTGATCCGCCCGACGTTCGGATCCACCCTGAGCGAACCCGCGGATCCGGCCTTCAGCTTTGTCGAGGCCCTCGGCCGCCTCCCCGAGGGCGCGGCGTCCGCCGGCAAGCCCCGCGCCCCCGGCCGGCTTCGCTACGTCTACTCCTACTTCGCGCCCTTCGGCGACCCGCTGATGCATCCGGAGCTCGATCCCTATCCGGACGGCCTTCTCGCCCGGCTCGCCGACGCCGGCGTGAACGGCGTATGGCTGCATACGGTTCTGCGCACCCTCGCGCCGAGCCCGCTCTTCCCGGAATTCGGCGAGAGCCACGAGCGGCGGCTTGAGAATCTGCGAAAGCTTGTCGAACGCGCCGGACGACGCGGCATCCGCGTCTATCTCTACATGAACGAGCCGCGCGGCATGCCGGAGTCGTTCTTCCAGAAGCCCGGACGCGCGGACCTCGCCGGTGTGCGCGAGGTCGACGCGACCGCGTTCTGCACCTCGAAGCCCGAGGTCCTGAAGTGGCTCTCCGATTCGCTGGACTACGTCTTCCGGAACGTCCCGGAACTCGGCGGCGTGTTCACGATCACCGCGTCCGAGAACCTGACGAGCTGCGCCTCGCATCACCGGGAGGCCCAGTGCCCGCGCTGCAAGACACGGTCCGGCGCGGAGATCATCGCCGAGGTGAACGCCACGATCGAGGCGGGCGTGCACCGCGCCGCACCCAAGGCGGTGGTGATCGCCTGGGATTGGGGCTGGAAGGACGGGGACGTCCCCGACACGATCGCGCGCCTCCCGAAATCGGTCCGGCTCCAGTCGGTCAGCGAATGGTCGCTGCCGATCGAGCGCGGCGGCGTGACCTCCGCGGTCGGCGAGTACTCGATCTCTGCCGTCGGCCCCGGCCCGCGGGCCGCGAAGCACTGGGCGCTTGCCCGGGAGGCCGGGCTGCAGACGGTCGCCAAGGTGCAGTTCAACAACACGTGGGAATACTCGGGCGTCCCCTACCTGCCCGTCATGGACCTCGTCGCGGAACACTGCTCCAACCTCGCCCGCAGCGGCGTGGACGGCATCATGCTGAGCTGGAGCCTCGGCGGCTATCCCTCGCCCAATCTCGACATCGCCAGCCGGTTCGAAGCCCGCCCGCCGCCGTCGCCGGAGGCGGTGCTCGACGGCATCGCGCGCGAGCGCTATGGCGAGGCCGGCGCCGCGGCGGCACGACGCGCATGGACGGCCTTCTCGACTGCCTTCCGCGAATACCCGTACAACCAGGCCGTGATCTATCGCTGCCCCGTCCAGTTCGGACCTGCGAACCTCCTCCACGCCCGCCCCACGAAATACCAGTCCACCATGATCGGCTTTCCTTACGACGACGTGAAGGGTTGGAGCGCCATCTATCCGCCGGACGTTTTCGCGGCGCAGTTTGCAAAGGTGGCCGAGGGCTGGGCCGCAGGCCTCCCCGACTTGGAGAAGGCCGTTGCCGCAGCGCCGGCGGCGCGGCGCAAGGATGCCGCGGCGGAGCTTTGCTTCGCTCGCGCCGCCCAAGTTCACTTCGCCGCCGTCGCCAACCAGACGCGGTTCACCGTGCTGCGCAACCGGATCCTCGACACGAAGAAGCCGCCGGCCGCGGACGAGCGGGCGAAGATGATCGCCGAGGCGAACCGGATCGCGGCCGACGAGTCCCGCCTCGCGGTCGAGCTCTTTACGCTCATGCGCAGCGACTCCCGCATCGGGTTCGAGGCCTCGAACCAGTACTACTACCTGCCCATCGACCTGATGGAAAAGGTCGTCAGTTGCAATTACATCGTCCGCCACGCCTGGACCGAACCCATGGCGGCGGCGAAGTAGACGGGGGCCCGGGCGGAGGTCTGACGCTCGGGGATTGCGTCAGCCCGCGGTCCGGCCGACCAGGAGATCCTCGATCAGCTTCATGCCTTCTTCGGTCCGGTCCATCGAGATGGCGACCATGGCCTCGCCCGCCTGCCGGTGAAGGATGCGCACGCTGCGCATCCGGATCCCGGCCTTCTGCAGCCGGCGGGTGACCTGCGCCAGAGCGCCGGGCTGGTCCTTGAGGTTGACCACGACCGCGTCTTCCGTGATGGCATCGAACCCGGCATCGCGGAGAACCTTCAGCGCGCGGTTGTAGTCGGCGACAGTCAGTTGCACGATGTCCCACTCGCGTACGGTGAAGGCGTCGAGGCTCTCGATGCTGATTCCCGCCTTGCCCAGCGCGTCCGAGATGTCGGCCATGAGGCCCGCCCGCGAGGGCGTCACCAGGGTGATCTCTTTCATGTCGCAGTCTCCTTTCCTTGGGCGTCGGTGAGATCCTCGGCCAGGACATCGATCAGCTCGCGCGTGAAGTGCGGCATGCAGATGACGTGGGCCAGATCGTCCTTGACCGCAATCTGCCATTTCCGGAGGACCGGCGCGGCGGGCCGCGGGAAGACGACGGTGATGGCAAAGGGATTTTTCCAGGCCTCGACGCCCCGGGCACGGAACCGTTGGACCGCGTAGTCCGCAAGGCCCAGGCACCGTTGCGCGGCGCGCGCGAAGCCTTCGCGACCGTAGCGGCGGATCGCGTACCACAGGAAGAGCGGCGTCGTTCCGCTGCGCGAGCCCGTCACGGTGGTGTCGAGCGTGCCGACGTACTCGATGGACCGCGCGATGCGATCCACGTTGCCCTTCTTGGCCAGCGCGATTCCGCAGGGGATGGGCGACCCGATGAACTTGTGCCCGCTGATGGAGAGGCTGTCCGTTCCGGCCGCAAAGTCCCAGGACGGCGCGCCGCTCAGGAAGGGCAGCGTCATTCCCGAAAGGGCCGCGTCGCAGTGAATGTAGAACCGCGGAACGGCGAGGTCGCGCAGGATCGCCCGAATGCAGCCCACGTCGT